>NZ_PIRZ01000004.1 GCF_003048575.1 Campylobacter concisus
AGATGTGTTTAAGAGACATATCTAAATCTTTTTCATTATTTATGAGTTTCAAAATGTATTTTAAATATTTGTAGTCTTTAGGGTCTTGTCCGTATTGTAGTTGCTTTTTAATTAATTTAAATTTCTCTTCTTTAAATTCTTTATATTTTTGAGTTTTTATAAATTCTAGTAGCTCCTTGCTAGGTATTTTACTCTCAAATCCAACTCCATTATCTTGAAAAAAGAATAAAAATTCTGATCCCATAGAAAAAGCTAATCTACCATTTGGCTTTGTGCCTTTATCTAAAAGGTCATCAAAAGTCTTAAATTTTTTCATTAAAAAAGCGATTTCTAATAAATTTGGCTCATATCTAAGTTCATTACTTTTAAAAGTTATATTCGCATCACAATTAAAATTGTTTATATAGTAATCTATGATTTTAATGGTATTTCCATCACTTACATTTTTATCAAATATAGCAGCGAACATATCCGTACAATTTGCTTCATGCGAATATAAAGATGTTATGAGAAATATGATTATTGCCAATTGCTTCATTGTGCTAATTCCTTTTGAGTTTCATTCTTTAATAAATTATCTAAATCTTTTTCATCTCCTACTATCTTTAATATAACTCTCAAATAACCATAATAATAATAATAAGGATCTCGCCCATGATCTAATAGTTTTTTGATTAATTTAAATTTCTTTTCTTTAAATTCTTTATATTTCGGTGTTTTTATAAATTCTAATAGCTCAGGGCTTGCTTTTTTGTCTTTTATGCCATCGCTATTTTCTCTAAAAAAGACTAGGAATTCTGTTGCTATAATTGCAGTTAGCCATTTATCTGGCGTAATATCTTTATTCAAAAGTAAGTCAAACGTTTTAGTCTTATTATTTTCATAAGCAGCATCTAGTAAATTGAAGTCATCATTAGTGAAACTTGGGACTATATTAGCATCGCATCCAAGCTCATCTATGTAGTATTCTACGCATTTAGCAGTATTCTCATCGGTCGTATTTTTGTCAAAGATCACAGCAAACATATTTAAACAATTTGCTTCGTGTGAATATAAAGATGTTATGAGAAATATGATTATAACTAGGTGTTTCATATCGCATTTCACATATCATGTTAATTTAAAAGATAAAGATAAAAAGGGCTCATCTGTGTCCTTCTAGCTAGAAGATGATTTTATTAACCCTAGGGGTAAACCCTAGGTTGGTTTTAAGCTTTTTTAGTAGCTTCTCTCCAGTCGTCGCTTCCGCTTGTGCCTGCAGCTACGTGTTCCCAAACTATCTTTCTATAGTTCATTGAAACTTTGAAAAGCTCTGTTTTGTCGCTGTTTAGCTTGTCTTGAGCATTTGGACTTACTAGAGTAATATCTGTTATAGTTGCATCTTCTAGTTTTGTAGTAAAGAAATGCTCCGCACCACCACTAGTTGATGTTCTATACCAATAGATCTCAACCTCTGGAAGTCTTTCGCCTTGTGTTAAGGCATTGTAAAGAAGTGGAACAGCTTTATTTAGTGATGTAGTAAAACTAAATGGCTTATGGACTCTTTGACCTGATGGTTGTCCACTTTGTGGATCAGTTGGAACTGTTACTATATGAGAAACCTCTTGAGCCATGATCTCATCTTCGTGACCTGACTGATAGCGATTACCTATACTAGCTTCTGTTGAAGCACCGCTTGAAATAAGTCCTTGTGTAGAACCTTTCACTTTAATATACACTGGTTGTGACATATTTACTCCTATTAAAAAGTTTGGGTTATTCTATCTTTTATTTACTTTCTGTTTTATTAAAAACATTACTTTTTTAACATATAGCTTTGAAGAGCTTTATGCAATAGGTAATTAAACGCTTCCTTATCTTCCTTAGTGCTTTTTAGTACGGCTCCTGAAAGATATTTAAAAAATGAGTTATTCTCGACTATATCATACATTTGGCTATATAGCTCTTTGCATATAAGCTTAACCAAAACAGTATTTATTAGTTCTGTCGAGTCACTAAGAGGAAGAGTTTTCATGATTGTTTCCATATCTTTTGTATTTAAAGTCCTAGTCTGCTCACTTATAGGGCTCATATTTGGTTGCAATTTTATACTCTCAACTATCTTTGTCAAAAGCTCATCCATGCTTTTTGCAGTTAGCATATTTTGATTATTTGCATTTTCTTCTTCATCAAAATTTTGAGCTATCTCATTTAAATTTAAAACTGCATCGTGCACATTTTCATTTAAAGTGATATCTTTTTTATCATTTATTAATGAGTTTATCTTTGGCTCTTCTTTAAAATCAACATTTGAAATTTTACCAACTGGTTCAAAACGTTTATCATCGAGTTTGTCAAAATTTTTTGTATTTTCTATTATCTTATGGGCTTTCCCTATATATTCATCAATTCTAGAAGGATCTATAAATATAAATTTTAACTCCCCTATCCTAAAGATATCGCCCAAATTTATGACACTCTCATAGTCATCTGGAAGCTTTGAATATGAATCACTATAAAAAATTTCACAATCTTTATAGCCACAAATTGTGAAAACCCCCTCTTCAAATCCAACATGAGCGTGTTTTGGTGCGATTGAATCGCTCATATCATTACAAGAAAATTTTGTAGTATCTAACGAGCCTATATCACCGCCATTTTCATCAAAAATGATAAATTGAGCTGAAAAGCTTGACGCTTTATCGTAATTTTGTATAACTGCTGATATTTGTTGCATATTTTATCCTTAATAAAGCATCTTCTTTGGTAAATTTATCGTTGGTATGATATCCATAAGCTCTAAAAGCTCTCCTCCATTTGGTGTTACTTCAAAGCCAAAATACGAATCTCTTCTACCATCAAAATTAAGCGTACTAACGCCAACGCTACTAAAATTTGAAGCTTTTAATATCTTATACCAGCCCCACTCTCCATCAAAGCTTAACTCTTTTCTCTCGCTTCCAGTACTTGAAACTGCATTGAATTTAAACTGCGTTGATATATCAAAATTTTTGCTTGAAACTATCAAATTTGAGGCAATTGTATGATCATAAGTCAAAGAGTTATTAGAATAGCTAATATTTATATGGCTAAAATTTGCCGATAAGTCGACAGCTTTTAAATTATAATTTAATTTTAGCTCATCATTTGAATCAAGCATTAAATTTGAAATTCTGTCTATATAGGCAATATTTTTAAGGAAATCTCTGCTAAATCTTAGCTCTTTTGCATATTTTGGTCTTATTTTATAACCATCAGCAGTTTTACTTAAGATTTGTTTTAGATATCTATCATAAAAGCTATTCCAAGTTCCGTTTTTGCCAAAGAATCTTTTAAATTCTTCTATGCTGACAGCCTTTGGAGATTGTTCGTTAAATGGATAAAATGGCTTGATAAGACTTTCAAAATCATCAAAAACATCATCTCTATATGCTGTTGATAAAAGCACCGAAGCACCATTTTCTACTTGTTTCCATGCAAGTGTTGATAACTTTTGATAATATTCATTTAACTCATCTGGAAGCTTCTTAGCATCATTATTTAAGACAACAAATGGATCGTTTTCGTTTTTTATGCCATTTATTGCATAAACTATTTTATCATCGTTGCTTTGAAGCATTTCAAAGTTATAGTCACTAACTTTTTTATAAACGCTTGTTACATCGTTGCTTATAATATCTAGCAAGTCATTAGAATTTAACGCATGATAGTTAGTAAATTTAGCACTAAAATCACTGAAAACACGCTTTATCTCACTTGAAGCAAATCCTAGAGAGTAGATATATTTTAGTAAATTCTCATCATTTAAATTTGTATTTTGATTAGTTAATTTTATTAAAGAATTTAAAGGATTTTCTCTCTTTGACAAGATGTCGAGCTCTTCTATGACCTCTTTTTTTGTAGTAAATTCATTTGGTTCTATTTCTCTTAAAATTTGGCTCCACTTATCAGCATAATTTTGCAAATAAAGCTCTATTACAGCAATGCTTAGCTCTTTCTTATCATTTGAGCTAATATCTTTTAAAGAAGAATTTGTCTCCATTAGCCAAGATTCTATTCCAGCTGTTTGATCTATGTTTGAGCTAAGCTTTGACAAGAAATCTCTTAAATTTTCTTTTGTATAAATTTTATTAAATGGCTTAAATGCTTCTTTTTCTTGGACTACTGTGTATAAATTTTCAACATCTTTTTTAATATCGTAAAAAGATTTATCGTCCTTGAATGATATGAACTCAAGTATATAGTAGAGCCTTTGTGCTCTTTGAACAGGTGATAGCCTCGTATTTGCTATACTTTGAGCAACTGTATCTGCAGTTATGTTTAAATTTTCTGCCTTTAAAATAGCCTCAATATGAGCTAAAAATTCATCTTTTGCAACGCCATATTTTTCAAATTTATCCCAGTTTGTGCTAATCCAAATTTTAAATAAATCCACATTTGTGTAGTCTTTGTCAAAGAGCGAATCATACATATAAAATGCTTTTATTAGCTTATCTGGATCAATTTCATTTTTTAGTATATTTTCCATTTCAGTTAAAACTGTATTTTTGAAAAAATCAGCATTTAAATCATAGTAAAGTGCTTTAACTGGAGTAAAGCCTTTATACGAAGTATCTAGTGTTATATACTCAAATTTAGTATCACCGCTGAAGATTCTTGGATAGTCATTTAGACTTTGTTTTAGTAAATTTAGAAGCTCAATCTTTTGTGTTGGAGAGAGATCCTTGTATTTTTTGCCATCAAGGTATGAAGAAATTTTATTTGCATTATTTATAGCATTTTGCTCTTTTATATTTTTGGTCTCTAGAATAAAACTAGAACCCAAATATACTCCAGCACAAAGTATGGCTACTAAAACAAAATTTACAAATTTTGTAAATCTATTTTGAGCACCAAATTTATTTAAGTTGGCTTTAAAAGCTATCTCTTTTAAAAATGATTTTACAAAATAGCTTTGTTTGCTATAGTTATTTACTGCTCTTAAAAGTGGTTTTTTGATATTATATCTATCACAAATAGTGTTTGTAAGGTAGTTTATAGGTATATTTTCTTGATAAGCACTTACGAAATAAACTCCATTTATGGTTGAGCTATTTTTAAGTGCATTTTGAGAGCTTAGCTTTGTTACAAAATCTTTCACTAAAGCAAAAAAATTATCAAGTTGTTTTAAAAAGAGATATGAACGTTTTTTATCTTCCAATAAATGCGAAATCGAATTCTTACTCATGAGATGTTTAAATAATGACTCGCTTAGGTTTTTTAGTTCAGTTTCTAGTGATTGTTTTGAGAAATTTGGATCTAAGTTTATTCCTAGAGCTTTATTTGCCACATCTTCATTGAAAAGCCTGAAATAATCTCCCATGCCATCTATTAAGTCAAGTTTGCTAAAAACAATATAAATAGGGAATTTAATGTTTAGATGTTTCTCACAGTCATTAACCCTTTTTATCATATATCTAATTAATTCATCAAAATATTCTTGAGTGCCTTCGAGGAATTTTTTAGTGTCTATGATTAAAACCGCGCCACTTAATCTAGCGTTAAAATCATTTCGTTTTAAAAAGTGTAAAAATTCACTCCAGATACTTTTTTTAAGCAAGTAATCCCTATTTTTATCCACATCATCTTCAGGAAGCTCTTCCGTAGCTGTTGGCTGATACAAGCTCTCTTGTGCAAAATGTATACCCTCAGTATCTAAAAGTGCACCAAATTTTGAAATGTAAAGATTAAAGTTTGTTGTACTTTTGTGTATTTTTTTATAAGTATCTAAACTATCAGATAGTGGAAATTCTATATTTGAGTAGTTTATAAATGCGCTCTTTCCAGCACCTTCATTACCCATTATCATTATTAAAGGTAATTTTTTAAAATTTATATCTTTTTTCCATGTTGTTTTGGCATCTTTCAAAGAAAGCATAAAATTTCTTTTTGCCTTACCAAAACTATCCATAGACTCTTTTTTTATCTCTTTTAGCTTATTATTTTTTTCATCTTTTTGAGATGCTAAATAGTGCATTAATGGTTTGATTAAAACAAAAAACAAAATAACTGCCCAAAATGCAATTAATATAGTGACTCTTGAACTTATACTAGCAAAGCTATATACATCATTAAAAGCTATAAGTGGAGCATAAAGCCAAAATAAGATACTTAATGCAATAGAAGCTACCAAAATTGTACTGTGTTTAAATCTAAAAAAGACAAAAAATCTTCTTAGGTAATCGATAAATGCCATTGATGCACATCCTTTTACAAATAAATATATTTCTTTAATGTAATAATAACAAATATTTTAGATTTTATATCTGAAAATTTAAGAGCAGAGCCTAAATTTTATAAAATTTGACATATTTTTATTACTTTTAAGCCTTGCACCAAGGCCTATTTTACTATAACCTTCATCTATTCCAAGCTTTAATTGCATCTTTGGAGAATAGTTTATTTTTATGTATAAATCAGCAACAAATTCATTGTTCGTAAAAAAGATAAGAGTATCTTGAAGCTCTTTAAATTTTCTTCTTTTTGGGAAAAAATCAATAGCTTCTTCATAATCTATGCCATTTATATAAACTGCTATTTTAGTTTGTTTCTCAAAAAGCTTTTTACCAAGTATAAAATTTCTACCCAAAGTCCTATTTTTGGTACCAAGCAAATTTAAATTTGAAGGCGCTATGAAAATTTGATTTGGTAAATTTTCTAGTAAAAATAGTTTATTTTTTAAATTAAAATGACGCTGCAAGGCAAACTCGATCTCTCTTTTAGGCTTTCTTTGGCTAATAATAAGCGGAGAAAATGGTAAGAATTTTTTTGCTAATTTTTTATTGCTTATGTTTAATATATCCAATAAAATCTTTGAAATTTTATCATCAAGCTCTTTTTCAAAGGATCTTGCATAATTTTTTAAACTAATGCTATCAAAGAAAAGCCAAAGCAAGTAATTGTCAAAAAAGTCAAAAAATTTCTCGAAATTATTATCGCTACTCTTTGAGATCTTTTCTAAAATATAGCTCGTAAGATGCGAGCCACTTCCCAAAAGACCCATAAAATTTACGACGATTTTTACTATGTCCTCTTTATTTAAGCTCTCAAGCTCATTAATCGGATAAGCAAAACTTGGGCTATTTTTAAAAAAAATATCTCTTCTATCTTGGTGATTTAGGCAGTTCTTTACTAATTTAAAAAAAGAAGCTTGATTTAGTTCTTTGTTCATATTAATTTTTTTGTACCGCCCAAGAAGTCATAATTAAGCAAAATTTTACTCTTTATACACTTTATTTTAAGTTCACAAAATGAATTAATTGATACAAATTTTGATAAAAATTTAGCCAAATTTATACCTAAAGTATATACATTTCCAATACTCTCAAATTCGCTTTCATCTATATAGAATATGCATAGCAACCCTCTTTTTGCAAAGCCTTGATCAACTCTATAAATTTGCTTTGTTTTTATATCATAAAGCGAGTTTGCAAATTTTTTAAAAAACTCATCATCTGGTACGCTAAAGGTATTAAGAAGTGCTAAAAAAGAGCCCTTCTCTAGTATACTTTGATAGCTAAAAGATAAGATACTAACTAGTTTCCAAAGAAGATTTCCATCTATTTTTACTCGCTTTACGCTAGTTGGAATGGTTAAATTTTTGGTTGTTACGCCTTGATGGGATAACACTCTATCTATCTCACCAAGTCTTAGCTTGCAAGGCAAATCACCATTGCAACAAAGTGCATCTATGCTAATGGTTTGATCTTTAGAGTCACTTTTAAAAAAAGAAATTTCTTTATATGAGTTTAGTTTTATATCTGTTTTATTACTGACAAAATAATAATCTTTTGCTCGCTCATCATTTAAAAATTCAAATCTCTCAAAACTTTTATAGTTTTTCAATATCCTTTTTTCATTATTACTACTATGAGCGACCACCTTATTGATTGAAACGATTTCATAAGCATCGATATTTGAGCGATCTAGAAAAATTCTATATTCGCTTCGCCTATTATTATTTAAAATAGGCTCGGCACTCATTGCAAATAAATTTATTACAGGTGTAGCAAAAAGAGAAAAATACTCTAGCCTTGGCACATATCCACTTGGCATATCTTTTGAAAATATGAATTTAATATTAAAGCTTTTTGTAGAAAAATTTTTAAGAAAACTAAGACTGTTTAATCGCACAAAATTTAGCTTTGAAGGAAAAAATGATAGCTCTTTTAAAAGCTCAAATGCTTCAAATCCAAACTCATCACTCTTTATCAAACGCTCATCAAACTCATCTAAACTAAGTTTATCAGGGCTTAACTTTATCTCTTGATCGCTATCTTCAAAACTTATTGTAATAAATTTCAAGTAATTTTTTAGCCACATTAAGAGCGTAGAAGAGAAGTAAACATTATCTCCAAGATATAAATTTAAAAAGTCTATATCAAGTTCTCTAGTGCTAAGCTCGTCCTTTGTAACGCTTATATTTAAATTTAGAAGATAATCACTCTTATTGTTTGACATAAAAGCTTTTGTTATCTTTAAGGGAAGCAAATTTATGTCAAAGATCGTTTGAAATTTGCACGTTATGCCATTGATCTGCTTTGACTCAACTATACTTCCTTTTGGTATAAATTCTCTCACCCCCGAGAAGTCATCTCTTAAGGTAAATTCTTGCATGCAAACTGATGGAAAAGGATTTGTATAGCTTGGCATTAAGATATTTACTAAAGACTCAGCGATTAGTGGGATATTTTCATCTAGTTCTTGCCTGATCCTAGATGTCAAAATAGCCATATTTTCTATTATGCTCTCAACATCAGGATCTTTGCTTTTGGTATCTAAGAATGGTGCTACTTTTGGAAAATTTTTAATAAAAAGGGCTCTTGTTTCATCAAGGTATGCCATCTCTTTTTGAAAATAAGCTAGATTATTTTCATTATAATCCATTATAAAATCTCACAATATCTATTGTTTTTAAAAATAACTTTTAGCAAATACTCTTTAAAATTATCGTTTTTATGCTTGTAATTTATATTAAAGATGATACGCCAAGGCTTTAGTGAGTCATCATATCCGATAGATGTTACTTCTATTCTATTCTCATTTGAGCTGATTAGTTCATATATTGCCATGCCAAGTTTATGACCAAGCTCATTTATTTCAACGCCCATCGACCAAAGATCAATAATACTATCATTTAATCGGCCGTAGTTACCAAGTCTAGAGTTTAAAATAGTATCAATGTGATCTTTTATGTCGCTGTCTAGATCTTTAAAATATGGACGTAGCTTTGATTCATCGCTAAATTCATATAAAATTTTATCTATCAGCGACATAGTAAGCTTACTCTTTGTCTAGTTTTCCAACCAAAGAAAGCTCGAAATTTGCTCCCATAAATTTAAAGTGAGGTCTAGCCAAAAGCTCTATTTTATACCAACCAGGCTCGCCAGCTATATCACTGACGATTACTTTTGCGCTCCTAAATGGTCTTCTACTTCTAACATCTGCTGGTGGGTTTTCCTGATCTGAGATGTATTGCCTTAGCCATTCATTTAAGCCGCGCTCAACATCACTACGCTCTTTCCATGTACCTATCTCTTCTCTTTGAAGCACTTTTAGATAATGAGCTAAACGAGAGATCAAAAATACATAAGGCAGTTGAGTTCCGAGTCTGAAATTTGTCTCAGCAGCTTTACCTTCTGGAGTATTTGGGAAAATTTTAGGCTTTAACGCAGAGTTTGCTGAGAAAAATGCAGCGTTATTACTATCTCTTCTTAAAGTAAGAGCGATAAATCCATTTTCTGAAAGTTCAAATTCTCTTCTATCTGTGATCAAAACTTCGGTTGGAATTTTTGTTTGAACGCTTCCATAATTTTCATAAGTATAAGTTGGAAGATCTTTTACGGCACCACCACCTTTTGGTCCAATGATATTGCCGCACCATCTATAATCAGCAAAACTATCTGTAAGCCTTGTAGCAAACGCATAAGCTCCATTGCCCCAAAGCATATCATCGTGATTATTTACAGTTTCTCTATAATTAAAGCTCTTTATAGGATTATCTTCTGGCACATAAGGAGATCTTGTAAGAAATCTATTTACCATACATCCTGTGTATTTTGCATCTTCATTTTCTCTAAAAGTTCTCCATCTTGTATATTGTGGACCTTCTAGCATGCTTTTTAGATCTTTTATATTTTCAAGCTCACCAAAATTATCAAGTCCGAAAAATTTAGCAGAAAGAGATGTAAGAAGCGGTGAATGGCTCATTGCAGCAATTGATGACATTTTATTTAAAAAAGTCATATCTTGATTTGATTTATCTAGCTCATAGTCAGCCACTATCGCACCAACTGGCTCACCACCAAACTGTCCATATTCGGCTGAATAAATTTGTTTATAAAGTGTACTTTGAGTTATATCTAGGTTGTTTTCAAAATCATCTAAAATTTCTTCTTTTGTGGCGTCTAAAAGATCAATTTTTACATTTTCATTAAAATTTGTTCTCTCAACCAAAAACCTAATTCCACGCCAAGTTGATTCTAGCTCTTGAAAAGATTTATTGTGCAAAATTTCATCCATTTGAGCAGATAAAAGGGTATCAATGTGAGCTATCATCTCATCAAGTGCGAGCTTATTTATTTTATCTTCGGCATTATTTGTTGTTATTATATTTGAAATAAACTCAGCAACTCCTTGCTTTACAACGCTATAACTCTCGTCATCTTTTGAATATTTACTCCTTTGCATTATGCTTTCAATGATAGGAGTTTTAACTTTAGTTTCAGACATTTTTATTCCTTATCTTGTTCGTCTTTAATCTCTAAAAGAAGTT
Organism: Campylobacter concisus; assembly: GCF_003048575.1. Taxonomy (NCBI): domain Bacteria; kingdom Pseudomonadati; phylum Campylobacterota; class Epsilonproteobacteria; order Campylobacterales; family Campylobacteraceae; genus Campylobacter; species Campylobacter concisus. The sequence continues at coordinate 10,793 of NZ_PIRZ01000004.1, forward strand.
GTTTTCTACTATCTTCATCTTTTATAGCTTCTAAAACCGCTTTTCTAAAATCAGGCATATTGCCCATAGGACCTTTTAGCGCAACTAAAGCTTTTCTAAGCTGTAAGAGTTTTTTTAGCTCAGGAATTTGATTTATAATATTATCTGGATTAAAATCATGGATGCTCTCAAAATCAAGGTCAATATTTAAATCTTCATTATTAGAATTTAGCTTATTTTTTACAGAGAAATTTGTATGAATATCTAAGCTTTTCATAACCTGATCAAAATTTATTTTATTGATAGAGATTACTTCACGATCTTCAAGTGGAGTTTGATTTTCACCAGTTAAATTTGCAACTACCATAAGTTTTAATGGAAGCTCTACATCGGCCTCTTGGTCATTTGTCTTAGTTTTATAAACTATATTTATGCGTTCTTTTGGTGGGATTAGATTATCTGCCATAGTAACATCCTTTTTTCGTAAATGATTTAAGAATTATATTTAAATAAAATTAAAGGTGATTTAAAAAAACATATTTTATCACACAAATGTTTTTGCCTTTATATATATATCTGATAAATAATCTTTAAGCTCGGTGTTTTCTATAAAATTAACTATTTGTGCATAGGTAGCTTTTGCATTATTATTCATGCCTTGTGCAGTAAAAATTTTTGATAATTCAAGCATAAAATTAAGCTCACTTTGAGCACTTGAAGCATGCTTACTTTTATCTAGTTCTTTTATTAGATCTTCAAAACTCATATCTTTTTTACTATCATTGCTGGAAGTAAATTCCAAAGAGTTACTTTTAATAAAAAATTTGTTTATATCTTCACTAAAAAAAGCTTCTCCGCTTTGAAATTTAAGCTTTTTTATATCTGGAAATTTATCAATAAAATTTAAAACCATATCACAAACAAGATCACTTTGCCTTGCAAGTCCAGTACTATTTAAAAACTCGCAAAATATCTTAATGCCTCCTATCCAAAATGGGTTAAGTGCTAAATTTCTTATAAATTTTTCTAAGTTGTCAAGATTTGGTTCGTTACTTTTTTTAAAAAGCATAATTAGATTTTCATCAGGATAACGTATCTGTGTTATTTGATCGCTACTTGATGGAAGTGCCTTTATTCTGCCCCACATTGCTTCAAAAATTAAAGAATAAGCGGTAAAATTTTTAATATCACTCTTTAAAAGCATTAGTGATAAATTTATAAAATATTCTCTAAATTCTCTATCATTAAATGTACTAATGTCATTGCTACTAAATGAAATGCTTTGATGGTAAGTTGGCTCAGTTTTAGTAATTACTTTTGGCTCTTTGGCTTTTAAAGTTTCTTCTTTTTTTTCTTCTATATAAAGTGTATCAAAACGTGTACCAAGCTCTTGCGAAAGCTCAGGCACAAGGTCATTAAACGCTTTTGCGTCAGCTTGATCCAAAGCTTTATCATTAGCTTGCGCAAAAAGCTCTATTGTTTGAGCTATTATCTTTTTTTTAGCAGGTAGTTGTTTTTCATTTTTTGCGAGTAAATTTGGCTCTTTTTTCAAAATAGATAGAAAAAAAGCAAAGGCTTTTATAAGTGTCTTAAAAGCCTCTTTGTCATTTAAATTTATAGCAGAAATCGCTAAGAAATTTAAAAGCTTGGCGTCAAGACTAAATTCACTTAATGCCTTTAAAGATGAGCTAAATACATAATCCCACTTTATGCTATCATGCATCAAAGTTTTATACTTTGACATTTCATCAGTTAAACTAATATAAAGCTCATTCTCTAAAAAATCTTCATTAAATTTATTACAAAAATTATCTTGCACTTACTTGTTATCCATAAAATTCTCTATCTTATTATTTAGAACACTATCGTTTCTGATATTGTTTTGATCCATAGAATATGTACTATATAAAAATGCAGCTGCGATCATAGCAATGGCTAGCAAAATGAAATAAAATTTTAAGCGCTTTAGCGAAAATACCTCAAGAAAGCTTTTCTTTGTCTGTTTTAAGTAGCTCTTTTCAAATACATTTTCATCGGCCTTTATGAGCGGAGAAACGGCTGCAGCTATATTTTCACAAAGATAAGAGATTTTTTCATTGCAATCTTCTTGGGTTTCATATTTTCCTTTATAACCAAGCACCAAACAAGCATATATAAATTCCAAGAAATCTTTATTTTTGCCAACATTTTCAAACCACTTATCCATAATGCCAAAGAATTTATTTCCACCTAGATTTTCATTAAAAAATCTTGTTGTCAGGGTATTATTGGCCCAAAAGCTGTTCATAAAAATTTCATTTTTTAGCAAGCTCTCATCTATAAAAACACAAAGGCAATATCTAAGCCTAATAATATCGTCTTCCTCATAAATGCCTAGGTTTGATATCTTTGAAGTAGTGCTTAAGATATCATTTATCAATTTTTCACGTAAATTTGCCATTTCACTTTGTGAAAAATTTTGTAATTTTGAAACCCTATTTGCCAAAAGAAGTAATGGCAACACATGATCTAGTGCAAGATTTGTACCAAGACCCAAAAGATTTGTTTGACTTAAAACTGAGGTTTCATTTTGATTTTCGTTCATTTTTATCCTTATAATAAAGCCCACATTTTAATGTCAGCATTTGGTAAATTTGCCGTTATATAAACGCTAATCACATTTTGATTTGCAAAGCTTTTAAAAATTTCATCTTTTTTGTCTATCTTATAATAGATATAATCGTTTAACTTTGGTAAAGTGCTAGGAACAACAGAAATTTGCTCTACGTTTATACCCCTTAGCTGTGAAGATACTATGCCTTTTATATTTGATTGAGTATGGATTTTGCATTGCTCTTTGAAATTTTTAAGAAGATACTCATTTTTCGTATCGCTGTGAATAGCAAAATAAATTTCTGAGTTTTCAATAATGCTTGGATTATCAAAAATACAGTCATAAAAGCCATGATTGTTTTTAACAATTTGTGCCATTATATATTTTGGAGATAAGATATGTGAGAATAAAAGTCTTAGATTATTTATCAAAGGCACAAAAGTTTGAGTTAGGTTATTGTGATCGTAGGCAATAAATTCGCTAAAACTATTATCATGACTAAGTGCCAACAGATCAGCCTGAAAATCAACTAATTTTTCATACAAATACTCTGGATGAAATTTATCTTTCTTTAACAAATAAGAGAATATTAAATGCCATTTTTTTAGCATATTTAGTGTTAAATATGTTGAAAAATCAAGTCTATTTTTAGCTTGATCAACACCTCCTAGCAACCCAAAATAACTCTCTTGATGTTGCTTTGTAGCAAAGCTAAGTTCCTCTATAAAATTTGTTATAAAGGTATTTTTACTGATATCAATACAAGTTGGAATAAATTTTTCGTCAAGTGTTATTTGCTTATTTAGGTCTATATTTTTTATTTTACAAATTGGTATGCTAAGCTCGTAAGGCATCTTTGAGCCAAATACTCCAAGAGATGATCTTTGGCTTGCTAAGATTAGATTTTCTTTATCTTGTGTAAAGGCAGAAGATAGTTCAAAATCATCTTTATCGTCTAGCTCGTTTAATATATCATTGCTAGCTTCATCATGCACTCTTGAGCTGATAAGTGCTTGCTTGGCTGTAAATTTTAGGTTTGGTAAATTATTTTGCAAGCTAATATCAACTAAACCTGAGCTAATAGGTAGTTTTAGCACTATAATGGCTGAGTTTAGCTCACTTGGGCTTATCTCAAGCGGTTCTGGCAATTCATCTTGATCTGGCGCGTTAAAAATCGTACCATCTTGAGAGATACAAGAAATTTTAGTTAGCCCTATTTTGCCTTGAAGCAAAAGATCGCTTGAAATTTCTAAATCTAAAACACCGTATAAATTTGAAAAAGAAGAGACGGTTTTTAGGTTTAAATTTCTCTCAAAATATCTTTCTTGCTGCTCGAAATGAACCTTATCAACGTTCATTCCGTTATACCAAACGACTTTTAGCTTTTCAGACATTTTATTTGCTTGCTTGTATTTTAGAGCTACTAGCGTCTAAAACATTTACGCCATTTTTTGTTATTTCAAAAACTATATTTTTTTCTTTTATCTCTTTTGTAGCCTTGTAAGCCTTGATATTTGTCTTGCTCTGATCAGCATAAAGTACCAAAATACCAACATACGGAACTTCATCAGGATATACATTTGTAAAAGCATATCTATTTGTATTTGGCTGAATTTGTGTTTTTATAGAGTCAATCTTGTCATAGCCAAGTATTTCACCATTTCTCTCAGCTAGATCTATAATGCTAGCTTCTTTAAATTTAGCCACATCTCTTAATTTATAAGCTATGATAGTTATAGGAACATTATCGCCATGATAGTTTAAATTTGAATTTGGCATATTGCTTATAATAAGATCTTTTGCGCATCCTGTAATAAATAGCATAAATACTAAAAAAGATAGAAATTTAAATATTTTTTTCATGAGTTCCTTTACCTGATTTTAATAATATTATTTTTGCGTAATTATATCTAAAAAATTTAGATGATGCTCATTTTAAAATTAATGTTCTTAAACAAAACTTTTATATCTGTTCTCATTCTTTTTTATCGTCTTTGTTATTTTTATTATCTTTACTATTCATATTATCTGTAACTGCCTGTACTATTCCAGTAAATAACTTGCCCCGGCTTCAGCTTCAGTCTGTAAATCCCCATCGCCGACTTTTATATTTATCCTCTTGTGGCATTGTAACCAACCCACATTATAAATACAAATATAGCTTGCACCAAAGAGACGCCACCTATTGTAACGTCCATTGTTTTAAAATTCTTTTTTAGAAATATCTTATACAAATTAGCATTAGCCAAATTAGAAGAATTACGATCGTGTAAAATAACGCCACACTGCCGTAATTTATATCTATATTTTCTAGGTTATTCTTGGTAAGGTCGCTTTTTTTAATATCATTTTTTATTGTAAAAAAACCATAAAAACATACCAAGATAAAACCTAGTGCGTCTATATAATAAATCTCTCCAAAAAAGTATTTTAATAGCTTTACAAATAGTAGCGCTACGATACATATTGCTATAACGCCGCTGAATACTATCGCAAATTTCTTCATTGTTTATTATCCATATCTGACTGTATTACGCCGCCTACTAGTCCAGTACCTACTTCAAATATAGTCTTATAGTTACCATCTTTGCCTCTTGGTATCTTCTCGCCTATATTTCCTAAACCGCTTGTACTAAATCCCAAAAAAACCACCAATACCAGTTTTTAAAAGAATTCTTTTTCCATCTATGTCTTTTGAAAGATCAGTTGCTTGAGAATATATTTCACTAGCTGCATTTCCAGCAGCACCTCTTGTTATGGCGCTTAGCATATGACTAGCTCCACCCGTATATAATCCTACGGCAGTATTTATAACAGCCGATAATGGGTCGTAGTTATTAAAACTATTGTTGTTTTTACTATACTGTGAATATGTATCTATGCCCGCACTTATAATGCCACCTGCTACTATACCTGGGGTTTTTGAGCTATCATAAAATTTAATATCTTTTGTCATATCTTTTAGTAAAGTACTAGAGCTGCTTTCCGGAGCAGATATCTTTGGTTTACCGACTGTTACGAAATAACCTTTATCATTTGTAATTTTATAAACCTCTACTGGTTTATTGTTTTTACCTAATTGCTGATATATCACTTTATTCCCCGTTATATCCATACTACGAGCTACATACTCTTTACCGTTATGTCTTAATATACCATCACTACCCAATGCTCCACCTTTTGGTGTATTGGCTGCTACTTTTGTAACCACCCTCTTTTCCATCTCTACAAATGGAGCTTTTATCGCATTTTTTGAACTAGAGTATAGAGCCGACGATAGTTACTTTGTAGCGCCGACGGCCGGTTTAGTAGACGGTATAAGTATATCGCTTGTATCTCCTAGTCCTATGGTATGCTCCGGGTTCCAATCTTTGTCCTCATACTGCTCTTTGGTTGCGGTGTATAAAGGATAACTCGTCATACTCTCTTTATAAACGTCTGTAAAGTATAGATTTCTCTCTTTGGCAGTAGTTGCCAATATATTATACGCCTCATCTATTTTATCTCTATCAAACACCATATTATACCTAGGCACCTCGACTTCATCGGCACTTTCTATGGTAGATACGGTGTGATCAAAGGCCTCTTTTTGAGATTTATCGACATTTGTTTTAGCTGCAAGCATAAAAATGTTTATTGCATGGGCATAAGGTACGTTATTTTCTTTACTATATCTATATGCTAATTCCATCGCAAGATCATGTTCATTGCTTGTTAGTATTCTATTCACCCCCAAATTCTTATCCAGTTTTGCAAATTCTCTATTGTTATTTATCATGCTTGATGTTACAGCTGTTGTTAAAGGCGTTTTAGAAAAACCCTTATCGTTTAGCCATAGAGCATGAGAGAAATATCTAGTCGCAAAGTCTGAGAAATTTGATGCGTATTTAGTATCATCATCTCTATTTTTATCTATATCTCTATGATCTTGTATATCCATAGATCTTTGATTTTCATGAGTTATGGTTTTTACAAGATCTTTCATATTGGTTATGTTTTTGAAATTTATATAGCTAGATCCGGTTTGCAAGCTTGTAAAACCTTTTATTTTTTCGCCATTATATCCTCTTTCATCTGTATATGTAGCCTTTACATTACACTGATTAGTGTAGTCTTTTTTAAAGCTTTCTTGAAAACCTTTAAGGAAATTCTTTACAAAGGCTATATTATGCAGCTCATCATCTTTGCTGTTAGCATCTCTCATATTGCCATTACCATTAAACTTGCTTAGAAGTTTGTAACGATTAAGAGTGGTTGGATTTTTGTTGAGATACTTTATATGCTTGGTTTGATTTTTCTCACGACATGCATATGCAAATCTACCTATCGCTCTACCATATGTTAAAAAATCCGACCTTACGTTTATAACTAGATTGTGGTCATTTATTTTATATGCATTAGCCATGGCAAATCACCTTACTGTATGAACTTTCTCTCGTGCTAGCGGTGCTAGTTACTATTAATGAAAATTTTTTCATTTTTATCCTTTTAAAAGATATTTATAGTAATTACACCAATTTTGGAAAAAATTTCAGCTAGAAATGCAAATTTTTGTAAAAAAGTTTATTTTTCAAGAAAAAAATTAAAAATATTAAAATAATGGAGATTAAAAGTGCGTATTTAAAGGAGTTTGAGATAAAAAGCCAGAAGTAGAAATTTAAAACAAATTTGTTTTTATGATATTAAAAGGGTGATGACTTTATAATCGTTGGAATTTTTAAGAGACTGTTCCACTTTCGTAACTAAGTGTTCCACTCTTAAAGGAAATTTTAAAGAAAGGGAAAGAACAAAAGCATCACTGCTAGTGCCTAAAATAGTGTGTTTTGGTGTCACGGGGGAGACTTGAACTCCCGACCTCCGGCTTATGAGGGTTTAAAATAAACTTTGTGTAAGCACCAAAAAGACGGCACATAGTCAGTTTCACACTAGGTATCTGCTACATTTTGCTACAAAGTTATATTGCATAGGTAACAAAGATGCAATATCTAGTCAAACGAAATGGCATATACTACTTTAGAGTAGCTATCCCACTATATCTGAGGCCTTATTTTGGTAATAAAACCGAATATATAACCTCCTTCCTCACAAAACGCTTTGATACAGCAAAAAATCGTGTTAAGATCTACTCTATAATTTTTAACGCGATCAAAAAGGCATGGAAGATGAATTTGAGTAGCGAACTTATAGAGCACCTGGTGCTTATGCTTTTAAAAGCCAAGGAGGCCAAAAGTATCAAAGAGCATGATATGCTTGGCAGATATATAAATTTAGATGGATTACTATCACTAAATTTGTTTTTAAAACAGAGTTTAAAAGAAAATAGCTTGCCTAGTGTCATATCAAAAGAGGTCGATGAGATCTGCAAAAAGCTATCTTGCATTGACTCTCACACCAAAAAGCTTCTTGGCAAAAGAGTGCTTGAGGCAACGATAGATAACATAAATCACATATCATATAAGATGTGCAAAAACCAAAAGCTACTAAATGATAAACAACAGACATTTGTACCACTTGGTAAAAAGCATAAAAGCGAAAATTTAGATGATAGTGCCAAAGATGAGATAGCCAAAGGCGTTAAAGAGGCTAATATAGATAGCTATCAAGATGACATAGAGACTTTAAAAAAGCAGGATTTGGTGCTGCCTTTTACTAAAAAATCTCTAAAACGCTCTATTTGTGATCTAACAGATACTATAAATGAGCTAGCTAAACAAAAGGGTGCATTAACAAACAATGATATATTGAGAATATTTGGCTGTGAGCTAATGCCAGATGGAGATAGCGAGCTAAGTGGTGATCTAAAATTTGGGTATGGAAATTTAAATGATCCTACCTTTGGTGGTCAGGTAAAGCTATACAAGGCAGATAAATATGAAGATAAGGGCATAGTTTTAAGTGGCATTGAGGCTAAAGACCTTGCGATAGATGATACAAGTGATGCTAGTGGCATGACTTTCAATGAAGCTATAAATTTCTTTCAAAAGCTCTTCTCAAATAGAGCTAGAAGCTTTAAATCACAGCTAGTCTCATCTACTAAAAGCGACAGTAAAGCTGACATGGTCACACTAAAGAGTGCATTTGAAAACTATATATCAAACACGAGTATTTCAAACAACTGGAGTGATAGTACATTTGGTCTTGTTAGACATGTAGGGCGGTTAATGTCTATGAAATTTGGCGACGAGCTAGACATCAAAAATATAAAAAGAGATGACTTGCTAAATTTTAGAAATGTCTTACTGCAACTACCAACCAAACTCTCTCAAAATAGTCTCTATAAAGATAAAAACTTAGATGAGATCATAGCTTTGGCAAAAGATAGACCAAAAATTTCTAAATCAACCATCAAGAAGTATATTGTTAGAGTTAGTGAGTTTTTTAAATACTGCTACGATAGCGACTATATAGATAAGAACCCAGCTATAGATCTGCAAATAAGTATAAACCAAGATGATGTTACAAATAAAAACCCTTATGAAGATAGTGACGTAAATGCACTTTTGGATATTGTTAGTAAGATAAGATTAAGCGGTGATACTAAAAGTCAAAGAATTAGCAAAGATGAGCTATTTTTTGTTACTCATATAGCAGCCTACTCTGGCATGAGACTAAATGAGATAATCCAGCTAAACACAGATGACATAGTCGAAAAATATAACATAGTATGCTTTAGTTTAAATACAAAAGTAGATGTAAAAACTGGTAAGAGCAAGACTTTAAAGACTAGAAACTCTGCTAGGATAGTGCCTATCCATTCTAAGTTAAGTAGCATTGGGCTGTTTGAATTTATAGAGAGTAAAAAGAAGCTAGCTAGGAAATGTGGCAAAGCAGTTAGGCTATTTAGCTGTGACAATAAAGACTTCTCTGAGTATTTTAGAAAGAAAATCAATACTAAAGTTATAAAAGATGGTGATAAAACAAGGACGTTTCACTCATTTAGACATACTTTCATAAACAAGCTCATCCAAAGTGGCCAAAGAGTTGAACATATAGCTGCTCTTGTGGGACATGAACAACAATACAAGATCACTATGAATACTTATGGCGAGCCAGTAACTCCGAAAATTCTAAAGGATCTAGTTGAAGAGGTAAATTTTTATCAAGGAGGGGAAGAGTGAGTGCTTTTTGATTGTAAATGTATATGGTCATTTACAATAAAGAAGGGTTTATGCTTTTAAGATCAACCATATTTGTAGTCTATCACATACCTTTTTATGATATAATTGTATTGTATTACATAATTCAGGGATAAGCCATGCTAGATCAACTTTTTTTAAAGAGTAATGACCTTATAAGGTTAAACAACCATAAATTTAAAAGATATTTTATAGATTCTAAAGATTTATCTCATAGACTTATCGTTATCCTAGGACAAAGAGGAATAGGCAAAACAACTACATTGGCTCAGCTTGCCAGTAAAAACAAAGATAGTCTTTACTTAAGCCTAGATGACATAGAGATATCAAACGATATAACCTCGATTATAAGAGAGCTTGTATTAAATGGTGGAAAGCATCTATACCTAGATGAAATTCATAAAAGCAAAGATATATCGGCCGTATTAAAATTTGCCTATGATAATTTTAAAGAGTTAAACATAGTAGCTACTGGCTCATCTGCTCTTGAAGTACTAAAAAACTCTCATGATTTAAGTAGAAGAGCAATAGTGTATAAGATGAGCGGAATGAGCTTTAGGGAGTATCTAGGGCTAAGGTATGGTATAAATTTAGAAGCGGTTGAGCTTACAGATTTACTCGTAAATCATCAGGAGATAGCTGTTGATATTATTAATGCCTTAAAACAAAAAGATCTAGCAATCATTAAGCTTTTTAGAGAGTATCTGAAGGTAGGCTACTATCCATATTATAACGATATGCCAAATGATACTGCCTTTTATCAGACTCTAAAACAAAGTATAGAAGCTACGATAGATAGCGATCTTTTAAGCATATATCCAAATTTAAACGGCAATACGGCAAGAAAGCTAAAGATCTTAACTCATGCCATAAGCGCAAACGTCCCATATCAACCAAACTACTCAAGCCTAAAATCACTTGTTGATATAAGAGACGATAGAACACTAAAAGAGTATCTTGCTATGCTTGATAGTGCTGGGCTAATAAGGCTTTTAATGAAAAACGAGCTAGCTATAAAAAATATGGATAAGGCGGATAAAATTTACATTGAAAATACAAATTTAATGTATATAAATAGCCCAGATATAGGAAATGTTAGAGAGACATTCTTTACTAACCAGCTTGGAAATATCACTGAAATTTACTCAGGCAAAAATGGTGACTTTATGGTTGGTAATAATTTTACCTTTGAAGTAGGTGGTGCCAAAAAGAGCTTTGAGCAGATCAAGAATATGCCAAACTCATATATAGCAGCTGACGATATTGAAGTCGGGGTTGGAAATAAAATTCCACTTTGGCTGTTTGGGTTTTTATACTAGCACTACTTTGGCAATAAACTATTGCTAGTATAAAAAGCAATTGTGGAAAAATCACCTTGGCTCAAGACAAATTAAGCGTTTAGTTATGACTTCATCTTACTGTTTGTTAAATCTCTTATTAATTTCAATTGCACAAACCTACAAGAGCAAAATCAAATTAACACTCCTGAAATAAGTTTAAAATAAGCTTTAATATAAAAAAATTATTAGTAATATATATTTTAATAGCATAAAAATATAACAAAAAAATATATTTATACTTGTAAAAATATATTTTTTAATGTATATTTAATAAATAAAAGCCTAATATTTTATGATATTAAATTTCAGCAAGAAAGGAGAAAACATGGAATTTTTAATGGTTCTTATGTTTTTCGTCGCAGCTCTTTTGCTGTGGCTCAAGCCTGAGAAAAAGCGCGCGGTTATGGGCTTTGGTATTGCAGGTATCGCGATACTCGTCATCATGATGGCATGGGTAAATAAATTTGCCGTCGTGCCTATGGGAAATTTCTAGGAGCGAGCGATGGAAAGTATGCAAGATAAAATGTCTCAAAGCTTCACCCGCAGCACCGAAATTTCTGCGGGCTGGGGCGATGATGAGAAGCTATTTTTCAACCTTTTTGCCCTCGCGGCGCTCGCTCTCATCGCTTTGCCGGTAGGTATCGCATGCCTTGTTTTGGGCTTTGGTATGGGCGATAGTCCCTGCATCATGTGCTGGCACGAGAGATTTTGCATGGTAGCGATCTCGTTTATGGCGCTAGTTATCGTTAGATACGGCTTTAAGGTCAAATACCTCGCTGCAATCCTCTTTTTAGCGTGCCTTGGGCTTTACGACGGCTTTCTGCATTACAGCCTAGACGGCACGGGCGGAGGATACCTCGACATAAAGCAGGGCTTCGGGCTTGAAATTTTAGGCGCACACACGCAGTTTTGGGTCGTAGTGGTGCATTTTTGCGTCATTATATTTTTGGGCGTGATTTTGCTGCTAGGCAAAAACGTAGGTAAAATAATGCAAAAAAGCGAAGAGGGCGCATACGGCGCGGTTTTACCCAAATTTGCGCTAGGTAAAGTTGCAGTTGCGGTCTTTGTGATCATTATGGCTTTTAACTGCGTGCAGGCCTTTATCACCGCAGGCCCGCCGCCCTATCTAGCCTCCGCGACGCCTTCGCGCATGAGCATCGATCCGTCAAAGTGGTTTTGGGAGCTTGATCACTGGGAAGAAACCGAAATTGATTTTCGCGAAAGCTGGAATCCAAAACTACCGAATTTACCGAAGTGAGGCTGAAGATGAAAAGATTTCTAAATTTAACCCTATTGTGCGCCACACTGGTGTTTGGCGGTGAGTTTAATCTAAATCCTGCGGACGGCGCAGTGGTAAATTTAACGCCGCTACGCAAAATCGGCGAGATAACGCCAAATTTAAACAACAATAATCCCGTCACGGGGCTTGACTACGACGCGGCAAGCGGAAGCTTCTTGCTCGGTACGCTAAAATTCGAGCTCTACGAAATGGACGGCGAACTAAAAACCGTAAAAAACTATCTACGAAGCACACCCGATTGGATAATCCAAATGGAGGAGACCGTCGCAGCGAGTTTTTTTAAAGGCTCGGTAGGGCTCATGAGCTATAATAAAACCTATGAGTTTTTCAAACCCGCACCGAATCAAAGTAAAGAGGAAGCGAACAAAGCGTGGCGCTATCTGCACGACGGATACGAAAATTTCACGCTCGATTTCAAGGACCGCTACTCCACTGTGCGCGCCAAACAGCAGTATATCCTAAGCTGGGATCACTCGGACTTTTACGGCGAGTTTTTCATCGCGAGCGTGCCCGATGACATCAAGCAAAGCTGGAGCGTGGCGAGCTTTAGTGACGCCGATAATCTGCTCTCGACCGAGTTCGTGCCGAGCTTCGATGAGGCTCTCGGCGTAAAGGACGGCAGGGATATAAACGACTACTATATCACGGGTATGGATGCGAGCGGCGAGTTTGTTTATCTACTCTCGAAGCAATACTCAAGTATCCTAAAGCTTGATCCGCGCAGCAGAAAGATCGTGGAGATTTATAGCTTTGAAGGCGCGAGCGATGCCCATGCGCTAGCCATCAAGGACGATAAATTTTACATCGCGACGAGAGAAAACAGAGCGAATAAAATTTTCGTTTTTGAGAGGTGAATTTAAGCCGTCTTTGGGGCGGCTTTTATTTCTTTAATTTCTGCAAAAAATCAATATCTTTATTGCTGTTTCTTTTTTTGAAGCTTTCTAGAATTTTCTTTTCGACTTCCGGCGACCAATATATTTGTAGATTTTCCTTCGCTCTGGTTATTGCTGTATAAAAAATATTATGCGTTATCATTTCATCAACTTCGCTACTTATTACTACTTTTACGGTTTTGTATTCCAAGCCCTGTGCTTTATGAATTGAAATGGCGTATGCCACATGGAACGGCACGATAGTTTCTTCATCATTATTTTCAGGATTCCCCTCCTCATCAGCCGTTCCGTATTGATTAACATAAAATTTTATCACTGATTTATCGCTATTCTCCAATAACTCAAAATCATACTTTTGTGCATCTAGTCCAGTTATTGATTTTTCAAGTTCGATGCTAAACCAAATTCGTTTTTCTACAAGCTCAATATTAACAATTTTTCCTTTCATATTATTGTAAATAAGCGGTTTAAATCTTTCTATCTCATTAAACAAAATGGGATCGCCGATCTTATATCTATGAAGACCCCATTCTACAGCTTTTGCTTTATTGGTTTCTTGTAAAATAGTATTTAGGTTATTAATACCATATAATCCATCGTAATTAAGACATAAAACAATCTCATCATCACTAGCTTCAAAACTTAAATCTTCTAATTTTTGCGAATAGCTTTCTCTTTGTAAAATTTCACTAATACAATCACCAAAACTTCTTACTTCATCCCAAAGCTTTAAAAGTTTTTTATCTTTTGTTCTATATGTTTTTTCAAGTTTAAAGGCTACTTTCCCAATAAAATTAGGAGCGATTTTAAACCAATTTCCAAAAGATATTGCCTCTATCTGATATACATCCCCTACTAAAAGAATGAGCCCAAATTCTACTTTGTTTAGTGCTTTTTGCATATCGTCATTGCTTATAGTGCTACACTCATCGATAATTAAAATATCGCATTTTGTATTTTTGCTCGCTATTAATTTAGCAACCGTTTTAAATTCGCTATTTGAATCTGCAAAAATACGTCTTTTTAAATTATCTATCGCAGTATTTGTATTGGCTAAAAATATTTTACTATTTTCTTTAAAAAATTGTGATACGTAATCGATTAAAGTCGTTTTACCAGTACCGGCTGCTCCATAAATTAAAGCAACTTTTGATTTCTCAAATAGATTAATAACAATATTTTCTTTTTCTTTATCATCAATTAGCGTCGAATTTTTCTTTATCCACTCTTTTACAGAATTTGAATAGTTTTGAATACCGCTCTGTGTCAATTTGTCAAGCCCATCAATAATTTCGATAGATTTTTCGACATATTCTTTGATATAAAAGTAACTTTGAAATTCCTCAATTCTCCTACCAGTATGCCCTTTTGGATTCTTTTCGTTTCCTGTCCATAATTTTGAGTTAAATTGAGATCTTAGATTATCTATATTGTTGAAATTAAATTCCTTTTTATCAACAAACAGGCTTCCACTATTTTCAATCCTACTTTTTACTGCTCTAGCAAATAATTCATGTTCTCTTCCACTTGTATCTATACATTCTAACAAATCATAAAAGTTAGGATTGTGATTTATTAAAGATGTAGCAAACGGCATTTGCTCAAATGGGAGGCATTTTGAATTTAACTCCAAATTTGACAAGCATCTATCTTCATTGTTTGGAAGCTGCTTTTTTATTACTTGATTACGTAAGTTGTGTAGTAAATACCTAATTGTATTTCTACCATCTTCGGTAACTGCCTTTGCCTTATCTAAAATATCAAAAATATGCGAAACTTGTCCTTTAGAAATAATGTTTCTTTTTATATCTTGGTAATCATAGCTATCAATCAAATCGACTAGGCTAATTTTCTTCCGTGTCAAAAATCGCATTAATTCTTTATATTCGCTTGTTCTATTTATTTTTTGACTACATTCAAAAATCTTACCAAAATTTTGCAGTTCAGCTGGTCTAATAGAAACTTCCCAACTGTCAATGATTTTTACCTGCAGTGATTTGTTTAGAATTTCTATATTTTCATTACGAATCCATAAATTGACAGCATAATTATCAAAAATTCTAAATTTACAAAATGCAATTAGTTTATCAAATTTACTAAAATTATCTACTGCATTAACAAATGTTACTTCATAATAAATTTGTCCTTTTACAATAAATGGCTTTATTTTTGTTATGTAGTAAACACCGTTTTCTTTATAATAATTATTTAAAATACCCTGATTTTCTAGTTTCTCTGCAATCTTTTCATAATATTCCATAAATTTCTTATCTAAATTAAGCGGGAATTTGTCAAGATTTCTAAGTACTTCAATCTTATATCGCTCTCTTAAAAAATTTTTACACTCTACCAAATACATAAAATACTTAAGCATTAAACGTTCAGATGAATTTTCAGTAAGTGTATAATGTGAGACAGATTTATCTAAAAAATTATGGAAACGAATTAAAAAAGTAAAATTTCCGCCCTTTGATTTGATGTATTTAATAGCATTTTCATTAATTGTCTGCTGATACTCATTAGTATCTATTTTTTCTTCGCCGGAGTGAATTTTTTGAAAAATATACTCTACTAAATTTCTAAGCTGAGACAAGATAGCTTGGCTAACAAATCCTCGCTCGTCACACAATTTGTTGTTCGCAAGATTTTTATCTATATTTTCACAAGTTCTTAATATTTGGTCCTCAAAATCCATGTTTATTCCTAAATAAAGTATTTACGTATTTTATAGAATCTTTTAAAAATATTTTTAAGATATTTTAATAGGTCGGACTTGCGCCCGACCAGTATCAGAAAAAGGGAGAAACTAAAATATATATACCGCACCGAGTACGATAAATGCTCTTAGGCAAAAGCCGCCCACAAGCACGCCGTATTCGTTATAAACGCAGCTTTTTACCTCCTCGCCGCCGTGCGCGCAGACACTGCCGTCCGCATTCACGCTGCAGCTGCGAAGCATAAATTTGCTTCCGCCTAGCAGCGGCAAAGCAAGCCCAAACACGACAAAGCCTATCCAAAACATCGGCGCAAGCGAGCCGCTGACTATCTTAGTCACGCTAGCCATGCCCGCAGCCTCGCTTCTCACGCTAGCAAATAGCGCTAGCACCGCAACAATCTCAAGTGCGACTAAAACGACGTGGAATTTATGCGCGCAGTGGCTTAGCCCGTGCCCCGCATTTAGCGTAGCGGCGGTATTTGCGCTAAGCCCTGTAGAGATCGCGGAGATCGTAAATAAAATCGGCAGCCATACGCTTGCCCAAAGCGGGATCGCCTTTACGACGTAAAGCAGTAGCCCCGTATATCCCATCACTCCAAGCGCCAAAATAACTCCGAGCGTGAGCATCATATCGCAAATTTTACCGCTCTTCTTGATCTGTAAAAGCACCAAAACGCTGACTACGATGAAAAACGTAAGTAGATACGTACCTATGCTCATCATCGAAACCGGGCGCGTATAGAGCTGTAAAATTTTAAGAGGATTTATCGCGGCGCTCGGTGCCAAGTCAAATAGCAAAAGCGCAGTTCCTATTATTACCGCAACGGGTGCTAGCAGAAAGCCGAATTTATAAAATCTCTCGTTTAACGAGCCCAAAAAGCCCTTATAAGCCAAAGCCGAGCACAAAAATGCCCCGGCGCCTAAACCGCCCAAAAACAGATATATGACTATGAGCCATCCCCAAGTTGTTTGTTCCATTATCTATCCTTTAACTCTTAAAAGTTAGAAGAGCCCTTGACTGCTCTATCTCGTTTTCAAGATATAAATTTAAAAAATCAGCAAAGCTCACATAGGCTTCTAAATTTGTAGTCTCCTTACAGCGAGAGCTAAATTTATAAAACCACTCAAACGGATGAGTGCGGATGAAGTCATATTTTTTATGTAAAATTTCATCCATTTTCTCTTTTTCGTCTGCTTGTAAGGCATTGAAACTTAGAAAGTAAAGGTATTGCAGCTCATATCCGATGAAGTCATCTGGAAATTTATCAAACTGCTCTTTACTAAGCTTTAGTCCAGAGCTTTCATAAAAGCTTCGCACCTGCATAGTCTTCTCGCCAAACATCGTTTTATAATCAAAATAAACCGACTCATATGGCTCAGCTTTTGGGTGTCTTGGCCCTACAAAAAGCCTGTTAAATTCATATCTTAGCTCGTCTAGCAAATTTAGATCATCTTTGCACTTATTTAGCCAAAGTATGAAGTTGTGATTTTTAAATTTATCACTAAAATTAAGGCTTAGGCTTATGAGCTCATCTAAATTTTGCTCTCTAAGCTCTACTAAGAAAAATCGCCTTAAAAAGTCTTCAACACTAAGGCTAACGCTAAGCTTTTCTTTGATCTTACCCATCTTTTACTCTTTAGTGTATGAATTCGTTTCGCTTCATTCTTGGATAAAAGCGGATGTTTGGCTTGGTAAAGAAGTGCTTAAAGCCTGGCATCTCTTTTTGCATACCAGCGCTGTCGCTGACGTTGCTATCAACCAGTTTTAGTACTCCACACGGACAGCCTGCTACACAAGCTGGCTCTTCGCCACGCTCAAGTTTTTCAGCGCAGAGATTGCACTTTTGAGCTTTACCGTCCTTGCCTTTTGTGATAGAGCCATAAGGGCAAGCCATCAAGCAGTATCCACAGCCTATGCACTTATCATGAAGTGGCTGTACGACACCATTTTCTAGCTTGATATATGCTCCAACTGGGCAGACATCCATACAGGCTGGCTCATCGCAGTGATGGCAAGAGTGAGTTATAAAGATCTCTTTTTCTATGCCATCTTCGTGTATCATAAGGCCATCAACATGTCTCCAGTTGATATCTGGATCTTGGTTGTGATAGACTTGACATGAAATTTCACAAGCCTTGCAGCCTATACAAAAGTTATAATCAAATAAAAAACCTTGTTTTCTTTTCATCTTAGACCCCTTTACATCTCTTGTTTAGCTGCTTTTTTTACTTCACAAAAGCTAGCTGTATAGGTTGAGCCATTTCCTAGGTCACTAACGCCATCAGAGCAAAGTATATTTGCCCCAGTTCTTGATTTAGTCACTTTTACCCAGATGTTGTTCCACGCATAGACTATGCCTGGGTTCATTTGATTTGTCTCGACTGCTGTAAAGACGGCTGTTCCCTTTTCATTTGTTGCCTCAACTGTGTCTCCGTTTTTGATACCGCGAGCCTCCATATCTTCACGTGTCATAAATAACTCAGCATTGCCTTTAACGATAACCCTTTTTAGGATATAAGGCATATTGCCCCAGTTTGAGTTGTCTTGGAGCTGAGTACCTGGCGTCATGAAATAAAGTGGATATTTTTTGAGATAGTCTTTTCCAAATTTATTGCTCTTTTCATAGTAGTCCCAGTCAGTTTCAAGGTCTATTACTGGATGATATCCTGCGTCTTTAAAGGTTTGTGAGTAAAGCTCGCATTTTCCACTCTTTGTACCAAATATTAGTTTGTCTTTTGGCGTATAAGGGTAGTACGGGAACTGATCTTTCATCGTTTCAGGCGTTCTAAATGGCTTGATCCAGCCGACTGATTTTAGTTTTTCATAGGTGATGTTTTGTTTTTTGGCAAATTCTGTATCCAAAAAGCGTCTGCAAACTGTTTCGCTATCCCAGTTAAAGCACTCTTCTGTATAGCCCATCGCTTTTGCAAGAGCGTTGAAGAACTCTAAATTTGTCTTAGCTTCGCCAAGAGGTTTTACACTTTGAGCGTTGTAACAAACATATCCAGAAATTTGGTCGTTTTGGATATCCTCACTCTCCATAAATGTAACACCAGGTAGCACATAGTCAGCATAGTCGCAAGTATCGATATCATATGGATCAAGGACAACTAAGAAGAAGTCATCGTCCATTATGCGTTTTTTGATCAAATTTGTATTTGGCGCTGTTACCATTAAATTTGAGTTGTAGTTGATACATGCTCTAATGACCGTGTTTATAGGCTTGTCAAGATATGTTGGATTTTCTTTTTGTATGCCTTTACCAAATTCTATATAGCTTACTTGCTGTCTTTCTATCTTTTTGCCATCTTTATCTTTTGGAGATAGGTCTGGCATACAGTTGTCGAAATTAAAGCAGCCTTTTACATGCACATATGCCCAAAATAGTCCGCCACCAAGCTTTGTCAAGGCGCCAGTTAAAACTGGTAAAAATGTAACCGCACGAACAAGTCTTGCTCCGTTAAAGTGTCTTTGTCCGCCGTCGCCGTGCATGATAGCTGGTGCTTTTGCGTGAGCGTACTCTCTAGCAAAGACTTTTATCTGATCCACACTTGCTCCGCACATCTCAGATAGCTCGCCATAGGTATAGAGTGAGCACTCGTGCACTAGATCTTCAAAGCCTGTTGTGTATTTTTCTACAAATTCATGATCATATAGATCTTCTTCTATTAAAAATTTACAGACCGCTAGACAAAATGCAGGGTCACTAGATGGTTTTAGCTGGATAAACATATCAGCTTGGTTTGCAAGAGGAATTCTTATCGTATTTATAACGATGATCTTTCCGCCTCTTTTTTTAACGCGGTGAGCAAATCTTATCCAGTGTACGGCTGTGTAAGCTTCGTTTGATCCCCAGCTAATGTACATATCACTCTCATCGATCTCAAGTGCATCTTTTGAGAAGTCAGTACCTATAACGCTAGGAGTACCCGCGTATCTTGGCCAGTCACAAGGGTTTCTAACAAGCCTTGTGGCTCCATATTTTTCAAAGAAATTTCCCGGTGCGATAGTTTTCGAGATATGTCCTTCGTTGCCAGAGTAGACAAACTCAGTCAAAGCCTCGCCGCCAAATTTCTCTTTTATCTCAGTTAGCTTTGCAGCTATCTCTTTTAGGGCTTGATCCCAGCTTATCTTTTCCCATTTTCCTTCGCCCTTTTTGCCGACTCTTTTCATAGGGTGCATGATGCGGTCGGCGTTATATAGGTGCATGGCGTAGGTGTGGCCCTTGACGCAGACTGTGCCTTGCGTTAGAGGGTGTTTTGGATCGCCTTTTATGCTTACCATTTTGCCGTCTTTGATCTCAGCGATCATCGAACAGGCATCACGGCAGTTTCTAGGACAGGTTAGGTAGTGGTACTCTACATTTTCCTCATTCTTATAGGATTTTGGGTTAAAATCCACCTCAAATTGCTCCATACCAAATAGACTAGGAGCTGTTCCAGCTGCTGCTAGAGCTGCTCCGGTGCCTTTTAGGAAAGAACGTCTTTGCATGTTTTCTCCTTAAATTTGATGGCTATTTCATCTCAAAGATAAAAACTTTATTCTCTTTGCCTTCTCGTGAGAAGATGTAAAATTTATTATCTTTGATCGCTAATGCTCTTGGGTTATTTACCCCACTAAAACTAAACGCCTCGTCTATCTCTTTGGTGGTCAAATTTAACTTTAAAATAGTTGAGAAATTTTTGCTTAAAAGATAGAGCGCATCGGGCTCTACGTCGATGCCAGTAATGTAGTAGTTGTTTAAATTTCTACCCTCTTTTAGCTGTAAATTTGCTCCAGCTTTTGGTACAAATTCTTCTAAGATCATCTTATCGTCGCCGTCAAATATAGCGACACTCCAGTAGTCTCTAACGTCATTTGGCACGCTAGCTGTGAAAAATTTATTCTCACTTTCTAGGTAGTCCCAGCCTAAGATGTACTGCTGTTTTGATCTAATGGTAGAAAATCTGCCCTTGTTACCAAGGTCATTTAGCTTCCACGCGTCATATCCAGCCAATAGGTGCCTCCACTGGCTATTTTGCTCATCTTTACTAAGGTTGCTAGCTGGCTCATAGAAGACAAAAGTCTTGTTGTAACTTATCATGCCAAGCTCTTTTTTGTACCAAGTAGCTCCGACTGTTGCTTCCATCTCCATTATAAAATGGCGGTCGTGCTTAGCATAACTTAGAGGCTTTAAATTCTCATCTGCGATGTAAAATTCATTGTCGTTTGAGACAAGAGCGAACTGCTTTTTGCCTTCATCGTAGTCAGCTCCAGTTATTGCATTATCATTTTGCAAATTTAGAGTGAGCGTATCTTTAAGGCCTAACTCTTTTATGTTTTGGATAGCTCCATTTTTGCTATCCATGTCAAAGCTAAAACCAAAAGTAAGGCTTGCTAATGCGATAAAAAATATTATCTTTCTCATCTTTTACTCCTTACTTTACTAGGTCTGGAAGCTCAGGGTTCCAGTCAAATCTAAAGTCAAGTGAGCTATCCCAGTGGTCTTTTTCCCAGAACCATTTTGAAGGATCGATGCTCATTCTAGGTGGTGTGCTAGATCCTAGATATGGTGGTGGACCAGAAGCTATAAAGGCTTGAACGCAGTTTGCAAGTATGATCACGATAAAGACCAAATTTGCAAATTTGCCAAGTGGCAAGTAGCTTAGAAAGTCGCCGTATTCGCCATTTGAGCTTTTTTGCATTATAAGGCCTAAGTTTTTGCTAAACAAAAATATAAGAGCCAAAAATATGATCACACAAAAATCAACAACCATAACCCAAAACTGAGTGTGGGCACCTAAAATTTCAAGGCCAAAACCTTGTTTGATGTCAAGATAGCCACCAAATGTTCCATCTAGGCTGTAGTGGATAAAGCCGTTAAATATGCCCCAGCAAGCCATTAGTAAAAGTGCTGCCAGATAGCCAGGCTTTAGTCCGTACCTGATGATGAAAAGTGCTATTAGGCTGATAGCTATCATCGTGATCCTCTCGGCCCAGCACATTATGCAAGGGTTATCACCTAGTCCAAAGCCAAGCACCAAGCAGGCGATACCAACTGGAAGTGCCACAAGAGCGGTGATGGCTAGTGACATAAGGTTGAAAAAGCCTTGTTCGTTTGCTGGGATTTCATTTTGTTTCGTTTGCATCTTGCCCTCCTAAAAGTTGCCTATTGGCAAGACTACCCATAAATTTACGTAAAACTCTAGTGCAACCAGTATTACGCACCCCAAAGCCAAGCAGGACGTTGCTATTTTTTTCATCTGCGGCTTTATATATAAGATAAGACCACTGATCAGAAATAGTGTCAAAATTAGAAATTCCATTTTGAGCTCCCAATTTGTAAATTTTAAAATCTAAGCATGCTTATCTGAGAAAAATAATATAACTATATTTATTAAATTTAGTTTAAAAAATATATTTTTATAGCTAATTTCTACTTTATAAAATAAAAATTTGTAAATAAAAATAGATTTATACAAAAATATTTTATATAATTAATCTATATTTAATTAAATTAATATTAATTTTTATAGAATTATTTTTATTAGTTAGTTTGTAAATTCAAATTAGCTTAAAGAATAGTTATGTAATATTTTTGCAAATGTAAAAAGGGGCAGTAATGGAAAATATATTTTTAGAATCATATGATGTTTTTAAGGTATGTAAATCCCCAAGCAAATTAAAAATTTATGATGAATTTTTGCAAAATAATAAAAGGTACTCTATAACGCGTTGCTACTACGTCATCGTGGTGGATAATACATTTTTAACCTACTCACATCTCATGGTCTATGAGCAGCTACTCTATCTTTTGTACTCACAAAATAAACTAAAAAATGGCGACTTTTCACTCACCCTTAAAAAAGCAGAGCTTGCTAAGAAATTTAAAACAGATATCACAAAAAGTGCCACCGATACGATAAAGTGCTTTTATGAGATGCAGGACGTGAAAATTTCGATCTTTGTTAAAGACAAGATCGAAAAGCAGATGAATATAATCGAATTTATAGATGCAGAGCAAACCGACAAATATGGCGAGCTACAAGATGAGATAAATGTTAGACTAAATCCAGAATTTGTAAAGCTTTACCGCTGCACCTATCTTGATAAGATCGAG
The DNA here is from genome assembly GCF_003048575.1 of Campylobacter concisus. Classification (NCBI taxonomy): domain Bacteria; kingdom Pseudomonadati; phylum Campylobacterota; class Epsilonproteobacteria; order Campylobacterales; family Campylobacteraceae; genus Campylobacter; species Campylobacter concisus. The sequence continues at coordinate 33,850 of NZ_PIRZ01000004.1, forward strand.
TATTTAAATAGCTTTGATATAGAGCAAGGTAGCTTCATAAGATACTTCATGCAGCACGAGCTAGATGGTGGCGTAAGAAGCTCAGCTATTATCGATAAAATGGGCGTTTTAAACTATCTCTCTTTTGCTTATAAAAAGCGCTTTGAGCAAGAGGTGGCAAATGTTAGCTTTTATTATAAAAATGAAAAATACGAGATAAAAGATGGCTTTGTAGTAGTCACAAATCACGAAAATAGAGTGATGGATAATCAAAATGCCTCTATTGAGCTTTTTGGTCTTATTTACGAGCAGATCACTAAAAACTGCACCAAAAACATCGTACTAAATGACGCAAATTTGCAAAATTATTATGCTAGATTTGGTAAATTTGAGACAAATCAAACTATCTTTAAAATTTTTAGCAACATGGAGCTCATGCTAAATCACTCAATACAAAAGGAAAATACCAAAATTTCTTTCTTCTCTCACTTTTTTGAAAGCATAGTCTGCAAAAGAGATACGGAGCTTGAAATTTTGATCGAGCTAAATCAAAAAGGCTTTGAATATATCATCTCACGAAGTGCAAATTTGGACTTTTATAACGTGGAGTCGGCTGACTACGGACTTACTTCATATCCAGCTAGCTTTTGTGCTGTGGGTGGAAATTTCTAAATTTAGTTGATTTTATCTTTTAGTTTAGCAATAATTTCGTCAAGCTTGCCGCCATCTTGAGCGTTTTTTAGGCACTCATTTATCTCGGTCATCTTTTTGGTAAATTCGTTTTTTATAATGCCAGCTACAAATTCCTCGCTGTTAGTCTCGTCTAAGATAGGATACATATCTCGCCAGATATCTTTGATCCACCAGCCGCATTTTGATATGCAAGGAAACTCTTTAAGCTCGCCAAGCTTTAGGCCCATCATAACTTCATCAGAGTGCTTGATATCGTCTGTGACAAAGTCTTTATGTATGCTATCAAAGCTCGTAAACATGCGGTAGCCAAGGCTTGATACGTTGTTTTCAGAGCAAATTCTAAACTGAAAAACATTATCTTCATAGTCTAAATTCGATATGCAAATTTGATGTTTTTGGGTGAAATTTGGAAACGAGTTAAACCTTTTATCATCTATGTCAAGCTGCCACTTTGAGCCACTATCGCTAGTTAAAAACTCTTTAAAGCTTAATTGTACAAATTCTTTATAGCTCATCTCATCAGCTGTGAAAAAGTCATAGTTGCTACTGTTTTTTTCTTTAAAATCTTTAAATTTCATATTGTTTCCTATTAAATATCATCTCGAACTTATCCAAAACGATATTTCACTATTCTATGATAATTTATCTTATTGATCTTTAAAATTTTAATCAGATTTTCTAAAACTTATTCTATATTCTTTATCCTTTTTTGAGTGCTATAACGACCTTTGAGTCTATTTTAGTATATTAGAAACCACACGATTTATTAGTTACCTTATAATTAATAAGAGAATTGTTCACTGTGGATAAAAAAGTTAAAATTAATCTTGCTAATATGGATTATAAAACATGTAAGATAGAACTTAGAATTTAGAGATATCGCCTGCTTTGAAAAAAATCTTTATAGAGCAAGTAGATAAAATTATTTGGAGCAATAAAATCGCGTCCTCAACTACCAACCTTGCAGATGGCAATCTCGTAAAAGAGATCGAAGTCTTTGAGGTGTTTTTAAAGAGCCCAAACCTAAATGATGAGCTATTGCACCACATAGATAGAGCGGTGCCGTATCATATAGTTTTTATCTTAGAGTACCAAGGCAGATATAAAGCTTGTATTAGCTATAAAGAGGCTGCTATATCTGGAAACAGGGCTTTTAAAGTAAATTCATACTACTATACCGATTGGCTAGATAAGCAAGATTTGCCTTTGAAACTAGAGGGATTAAACCTTGACGCAGCCTATGAAAATTTCGTTCGCCAGATAGCCGGCGAAACATTACAAAAAATAGCTTCAGATGAAAGCCTTAAAGACTCCGTAGTTAGATCAGAGCAAAAGGAGCTTTTGCAAAGGCAAATTTTAGCGTTAGAGTCTAAAATTCTCAAAGAAAAGCAGCTGCTCTTATAAATGATGAAAAAGCGACGGCGATTATAGAGCATATTACCTATAATGCGCTAGATGAAAAATACGATACTGCTGTTTTTACGGATCCTACGATAAAAGGTCAGCTTGACAAAAATGCGGTTAAAACAAAAAAATATCTTTACGATCATGTCGTGTATGATTCTTCAAATGAGAAGAATTTTGCAATGGAACTAGATACAAGCAAGGACGTTGCCGTTTATGTTAAGCTTCCAAGTGGCTTTTATATAAGCACGCCTGTGAAAAATACAATCCCGACTGGGCGATCGCGTTTTATGAGGGTGATATCAAGCACATTTATTTTGTTGCAGAGGCCAATGGGTTTATAAACTCTATACAGCTTCGCCGCGTCGAAGAATCTAAAATCCACTGCGCAAAGGAGCATTTTAGGGCTATAAGCAATGGTAGCGTGGTCTATGACGTGGTGGATAGCTATAAATCGCTACTGGATAAAGTTATGAGGTAAAAATTACTGGGAAGTTAAGTCTCAGCATAAAAAGAGTCTGTGTAATACGCCAAAGATGGTTATTACGCTGCTCTTTTTGAGGAAAAATTTGACTACCATTTGTTAATATGAAAATCTGAGGTTATATTGCTTAAAGCTCTACTAATAAATACTCAGTGTAACAAAAAAGTACAATAGCTAATTTGATCTTGTTAGTTTTGAACTCGGATTAAATTTAAATATACAATTATCTTATCCAACCCATCCTTGTAAATTTATATATATTGTAGTATTATACTCCTAAATATTTAAGGATAAAATACTATGTACATCAAACGAGCCATAGTAAATGAGATAAAAGAGTATATGAAAAGCTTTCCGGTGCTTTTGATAAGCGGGGCTAGGCAGGTTGGCAAATCAACCCTTGCTTTAAATTTAGATATACCAAACTACATAACGCTTGACGACATAAACATATATGAATCTGCAAGGAATGATCCAAAAGGCTTTATAGAGCACTGCAATAAGCCTATCGTGATAGATGAGATACAAAGAGTGCCCATACTGCTTTTAGCAATAAAAGAATTTGTAGATAAAGATAGAACAAATGGGCAGTTTGTATTAACCGGTTCTGCAAATTTAAAGGGCTTTAAAGATATATCAGACTCACTTGCTGGAAGGATAGGCATAGTAGAGCTTTACCCGCTTTCTCAAAAAGAGTTAAATCAAAATAATGAAAATTTGATTGATCTTTTAAGCGACGACATAAATCCGTTTGTATTTAAAAAATATGACGATGAAAATTTAGCTAACAAGATTATAAATGGTGGTTATCCAGAGATCACAAAGATAACCTCTGAAAAATCAAAATATCTCTGGTTTAGCTCATACATAAGAACATATATAGAATCAGACGCCAAAGAGATAGGTAACATCAGAAATATGGATAAATTTATCACTATGTACCGCCTATGTATGCTAAGAAGTGGCAACATCTTTAACAAAAACGAGCTATGTCTAGAGTCTGGGCTTGATAATAAGACATTTGATAGCTATTTTAGCGTGCTGGAGCATACATACCAGATCCAAAAGCTTCAGCCGTATTTTAACAATGCCCTAAAAAGGCTCATAAAAACTCCTAAAATTTTTGCTACTGACACCGGAGTACTATCGCATCTGCTACAAATTTCATCACCAAATGAGCTTGCTAGCTCGCCATACAAAGGCGCAATATATGAAACATTTGTATTTGACGAACTTCTAAAAGCAAATACCAGTAGTAAAAAACGAGCCAATATATACTACTATAGAACTAGCGATCAAAAAGAGATAGACTTTATCCTTGAGATATCAGGTAGGCTCATAGCCATAGAGGTCAAATCCTCAAAAACTATCAGCAAAGATGACTTCAAGCATATCTACCACTTAAAAGAGAATTTACAAAATAAATTTGATAAGGGCATAGTCTTTTACGCCGGAGATATGGCTATGAAGCTAGATGATGATATGTTTGCATTGCCGTTTGGATTTATGGGGTGAGAGATGGCTAATAATTTGGCTTCTATAACAGCTCGTAATAGTCTACCTTTCCAAACTATCATATCCTGACTTTATATTCTGTTCTTTGGTCTCTATTATATTTGATGGTTGTTTTGTTTGCTCTATCCCAAAGTCCTTATCAAGTCCTTGACCATACAACTCTTGCTTTGTTATTTTTAGTAAGCCAAATGATATATGATCATTTGCTAGAGATATCTTATCTGTTTTATAACGCTCCTTTAGCTTATTAAAACCTTGCATATCTTGCCAATCTTTCATATAGGTTTTTATATTATAAATTAAGCCTTGATAGTTAATTTTAACTATATCTGGCAGGTATTTTTTAAAGCTTTCCACTCTATTTATAAAAGCTAAATAGCATCTATTTATATCTAAATGGCCATCGATACATTTTACGAAGCCTTCATATTCATTTTGTTCAAATCCTAACTTTTTAATGACGCCATCATTTAAAAATCCGGTTTCTATCTTTCTGGCTGCTTCATAAAATTTATCTCTAATGTAGATATATGGAGTATAGTGTCTATTTTGGTTAAAAGAGTAGGCTGTGTTTTCTTCTGGTAGGTATAGGTATCTGCCGCTCTTACCAGAAAGTATTTGATAATCTTTATATTTTTTAACCATAGTACTCTCGTCAAAGTATTCTATTAACTCTTTTATTGGAATCTTTGATGATATAGCTTGATAGCTTGCTCTTTTAATATGTGAGTTGGTATCTTTTGGTTCATGGCCAAGCTCATATTTTCTTAGATTTTGTAAATCTTCATATATGGCTTTAATATCCATATTATTAATATCTGTTTTTAAGCCCGCATCTTCAATGGCTCTTGTATTATCAAAAGTTTTTCCACTAATGCTTATAACTTCAGATCCTGGCACTGGAGTGTAGTGAAATTTACTAGGATGCAAGCTGGAGTTATTTACTATGTTATATAACCCAAGCTCTCTTGTTATCTCTTTTATGTATTCATCATATTCATTTAAGCTTGGAGCCCTTGTTGTGGGTATGATAAGTTTAAATTTCTCTACTTTTGTATCCGGTACTTGATAGGTAGTTGGGTATATGAAGCCTTTTATTCCTTTGCTTTGTAGTAAATTTTGAGCATCATTTGCACTAAATTTAGAGTTATCTATATCATATATAAGTGTAGGAGTTATGCTGTCAATACTACTAGCTTCTTCACTTTTATCTTTAAAACCTGCCACTGATATAGCTGAATAGTTTTTAAGTATTGATTTTAGATTGTATGGCTCTATTTGTATCGTTTCCCAGCTATTTAGCACTTGAGTTTTTGAGTTCTTATTTGGCATGCTAAAGTCACTGCTCACACTCAATGTTATCTTTGGTTTATTTTTATTGACCTGAAGCTCTATAAGCATTTGCTCTAGCTCATTAACTACGTGAAATAATGCTCCTTTTCTGCCATTATAGACTATCTTACACATTAGATCAGTTAGATTATAAGTTCCATTAAAACCATCCACTCTTACTTTATATTTGTCATTTACCATTTCAGGTTTTGCAGTGATGTTAAATTTTGCATTGATCATAGGCAAAAATTCTCTTATATCGACTGCATTAAGTCTCCTTGCTCTATCATAATAGTCTTTTTTGAAACCCTCATCTTCTTCTATCATTCTTAATAGATAATCAGCTGTAGAATTTTTAGCATCAGCTAGTAGCTCTTCAACACTTATATTTTGCTCTTTTGTATTGGCTTTTGGCTCGATCACCACATCTGTTTCTATCTTTATCTGCGTATCTTTTTCTTTGCCTTTCTTAACCTTTTGTGCTGCACTTTTAAAGCTTTCATATTGCTTTTTTAGTTGGTCTTCATCCATGCTTAAAGGCTCTATATTATTTAATCCATACTTGTTAGATAAGATGTCATTAACTACTCTTTTAAATTTCTCTACTGATTTAGCCATAATAGCTTTTACTTGTTGCTTGGCTGCACCTTTTGTATATATTACTCCACCAGTTTTTACGCTATGAGTAAATTTCATATTTTCAAAAGAGACTATTAGATGAATATGAGGCTCTCTTTTTAAAGGTTCACCGTTTTTATGTTTCTTGTTTAATGTTCTATTTTCTAGCGCCCCTTCTGGACGAGGAATATATGGCTCTTCTTTTATTATAGGCAGATGAGCTTCAGCATAAAAAAGTAGCTCATCTATGTCGTGATTTGGGAAAGTTAGCCTCAAAAAATCCATTATAAGCTCATCTATATTGCCACTTTCATATAGTCTGCTCCACTCCTCTGAAGTAAATGACAAGGATATATGATAGTAGTTATGTTTCTTATTCTTTTTCTTGCTCTGGTGCTTTTCAGACATCTCGATAAGATCTAAATTTCCAGCTAGTGGCAATCTATCATCTTTTTCATCTCTAGTTAGCTTTGAATCTCTTTTCTTGCCAGTTTTTAGATAATCAGCTATGCCTTTTTCACCCTTTGAGATCTTAACTATCATAGCTACTCTTTATTAGGCTTAAAATTTCAGTTAGCACTGATTGAACTTTGTACAACTCTTCTTGTGTCTGCAGTATCGTTTTTAAATCTATATTGACACTAGTCTTATAAGCTATATTTAGTCTCTTTGCTATTTGATTAATGTTATTAAAAGGTCTAGCAAAATATGTAATGATTGTTGGATATAGCTCTTTCTTTTTTATGGATTCAGAATTTATAGTGCCATTATCTATAAGATAGGAAATGATTTCTGATTTTGATATTTTTAGTTCTCTAGCTATATTAGATAATTTGCTATTTTGCTGAGAAGTGATCCTTATAGAGAGCACCTTATCCTTGATATTTTTTGGCATATGATATCCTTTCATAAAATGTACTAGCGAGATGAAGCGTTTTAACGCTTCTTATATCTCGCATTGTAGCCCTCGGCAGAGCAAGATTATACAAGGTATGAAAACGAAGTGTCATACATTGTATGTGTCTTGCCTATTAGAAAAATTTGCTTACTACTGAACATTGCTGTCACTATTTATGTTTAGCCATTTATTAAAATCTTCGTTAGCTTTTTGACCATCTTGGTTGTAGATATAGATAATAAAACCTTGAAGATTAGACACATCATAAAGTGCTTTATCTAGCTTGATTTGTAGTGCAGATTTGGCTTCATTTGTCTTATGGTTATCATAAAACAAGTAGCCAAAAAAGAAGAGTGCTTCTATAAACACAATGGTAATTAACACATATGCTATCTTTTTCATCAAAGAGGTAAAAGATGAGTTAATCTTTGATATAGTTTTATCTGCACTCTTTAGAGTATTTTGAAAGTTGTTTTGGACCTCTTTTGTTGCATTTATAAGTTCAGCACCTCCTTGCTCTATTAGCTCTATTTTTTCTTCAAAATCTCCATTAAAACTATCCGCAGTTTTATTAAAAAGCTCAATATTATTTCTAATATTTTCACTAACCTTATTGCCCATTTCAACATGTTTTTGTAGTGCAATTAAGGCATTTGCCGCAACTGCTGTATCACTACTCTTGATTGTTAACGCCATTGCTTAGTTCCTCACTTTCTTTCTTGTCTTCTTTGGACTCTGGAATATGATATGTATGAGAGGATTGATGTGTGTCTTTTGCATCATACTCTTTCCTCCATTTAGAAAACTCCTTATTTGATAGCTTGATGTTAAAACGACCTTCGATTACTAGCCTACACTCTTTGATTGTAGCTTGTTGTGGAAACAAGACTTCAAGGCATGCTTGTTTAATCTCCTGTTTTGTTTTATTTTTTCTAATAGCCTTTAAATCATTTAAAATTATTTTTTTATTTGGTATTTTTTCTCCTTTTTGCCATTTAAAAAATCAAGAGACAGCAATAGCTATCTCACCGAATAGACATACTTATAGTGTATCTATTACTTTAATATGGTAGTTGTTGATAAGGTTTTTATTTAAGTAGTTTAAAAGTAGAGAACGATTACAATAAGGGTTCTTACAACTTATCGTAGGGGTTCTCTTTAACTAGATACTTAAATAGAACCTCTGCTTTTAATTAGTTTTATTCATGTTGGCTCCTTTTTTAATTAATATATTTTTAAAAATTGTGAGCATTATAATCTTTTTTTATGGTCGAGTCAATGAATTTGATAGTAAGTAGAATAAAAAAATGATTTTATGTTTTAAAAAGCACGATATATCAAGGGGTTTTTGCTTATAATTGATTGCATAGCATAAAAATACTTATAAATTACTTAATGCTAGTATTTATATGAGGAATCAAAACAAATATCTTAAAATTACCAAATAAAAATTATTGCATCATCAATTGCGCACCAAATACTCTCCAAGCAAATTCTCAAATTTTGCCTTTAGATATTCTGGATCTTTTATTTTTATAAATGGTAGCCAGTATTTGACACACGCAGGATCTCGTGATGCTTATGCAGCCTATCTCTATTTTGTGTTTTATCGCTAGGGGTATGAATGTATAATAATCATCAAAAATATTTTTTAGCCAATATTCAATAGCTACAAACGCCATTTCTACTATACATCTATACTTATTTTATTTAAACTATGATAAAAAATTTAACCCGGCAAAGTGACAGATTATATTATAGTAGATTATTCGTTAAAAAATTTTACTTGTTTTTTAAGAATTTTACAAAAACGTGTTAAAATTACTGGAAGCTTAAGAATTTGCTACATAAAATTTTATTTTGCTACAAACATTAAGCTATATTTCATGAAAGGTGACTGCAATATAATATTGTAGAAACATCGTAGTTTAGGTATTTATGGTGTCACGGGGGAGACTTGAACTCCCGACCTCCGGCTTATGAGACCAGCGCTCTAACCAGCTGAGCTACCGTGACACTTTAAAATAAGTTTCGGATTATATAATTTTTAAACTTATTTGTAGATAAAAACCATCTTTATCTACAAACACAAAGTAAAAGCACCAAGAATCGACAAAACGTCTATTTTACAAAATAATTTTGAGCTAGAGATTTATCCTCAGGTGTGATACTAAATTTCTCTCCAGCGATGCTAACTTCAAATTCATTCTCTTTACTTGCTTTTGTATAAGCTAATGCGAGCCTTGCGGCCAGCTCTTTGTCGGCTTTACTAGCATTTTTACTTATGAAGCTAACGGCTCCTACGATGTCATCGCTCTCTTTAAATTTTACTTGTTCAAATTTATCGTTTGGATGTGCTAAAAGTGCGTTATTATCGCTCTCATCACGCCCTATTATCATTTTAGCACCATCTGGCAGGCGCAGATGCCTACCAAGCTTTAGCCACGTTACATCGATATCTCGCATCTCTTTATCAAAATTTAGATAATCCTTTATCTTCACAGCAAAGCTCTCGATCGTTAGCAAGCACCCACCTCCAGGCGTTGCAAAGTCCTCAAAGCCAAATTCCTTTGCCAAAGCAAGCTGCGGCTTTCTATCGCGCCCGCTTATATCGAGCAGCTTCTCTCTATCGACCCAACCCTCGCGCTCTGGCTTAGTTGGTGGCAAGAGCTTAGCGCACATCGGACGAAGCACTAGATCGTCCTCATCATCAGCTAGTCGTTTAACCTGAAAAAGTGCATCTCTGCGCTGGCTCATAGGCCTTTGTCCCACTACTTCACCTGTGATTATAAAATTTGCATTTTCGCTTTTTAGCATATTAAGAGCTGTTTTAAACATATATCCATGGCAGTCAATACATGGGTTAAACTGCTTGCCGTAGCCGTATTTTGGGTTAAAAAGCACATCACGAAGATATTCATTTCGTAGATCAACGACCTTTAAGCTTGCCCCAGCCATAGCCGCGCGCTTTCTTAATATCTCGTGCTTTTTCTCATCCGCACCAAATCCAGTATCCATATAAAGTGCGACTACTTCGATGTTTTGATCGCTTATAATTTTGATCGAGAGCATGCTGTCAAGCCCTCCGCTAAATAAAGCCAAAGCCTTCATTTTTGTCCTGAAAGTAAAAATTTAAAGCCTAAATTTACTCAATTTAGGCTTTTATGAAGTTTATTTAGCAGCGTTAATTATGATTTTTTTGATCACTTCGCTTGAGGCTTTTAGGCTGCTAACTGGCAGGTACTCATAGATAGAGTGAAAGTTGTTTGCTCCTGTGAATAAATTTAGCGTTGGCACGCCTTTTGCAGAGATCGCAGCACCGTCGTATCCGCCACGCATCGGCTTTATATTTGGCATGATATTTAGCTCACTAAAGGCATCTTTTGCAAGTTTTATCGGGAGCGAATTTTCATCTTTTAAAAATTTAAATACATTTTCATAGCGTGTTGTTAGCGTGATCTCACAGCACTCTCCATAAATTTTATTAAAAGAATTTGCCATATCACTTAAAAACTCGAGTCTTTTTTGAAATTTAGGCTCGTCAAATTCTCTTATGTCGATCTTGAGCGTCGTTTTTGTGCTATTTCCGCTAAGCTCTTTTACCCAGAAGTAGCCCTCTTTGCCCTCGGTGCACTCTGGCACTTCGCCACCTGGCAAGAGCGAGATAAATTTATGTGCTAGAAGTAGCGAATTTACAAGCTTACCCTTTGCATTCATCGGATGAGCCGAAACACCTTTAAAGACCATCGTGCAATCAGCCGCGTTCCAGTTTTCATATATGAGCTCGCCTATCTCGCAGCAGTCTAAGCAGTAACCAAAATCAGCTCCAAGCAAATTTACATCAAGTGCTTTTGCGCCAAGCAAGCCCTGCTCCTCATCAGGCACGAAGCAGATCACGATCTTGCCGTGCTTTACATCAGGATTTTGCATAAAGTAGCTAGCCATATTTACGATGCTAGCAATCGCAGCCTTATCATCAGCTCCAAGCAAACTAGTGCCGTCAGTCACGACTATCTCATCGCCAACGTATTTTTTAAGCTCTGGATTATCGCTAAATTTTAGATAAATTCCCTGCTCTTCGTTTAGGCAGATGTCGCCACCTGCGTATTTTACGATTTTAGCTTTGGTATCATTTTTTTGCTCACTACTTGTATCTAAGTGCCCAAAGAAGGCGATACTTGGAGCATTTTCGCAGTTTGCAGGAATTTTTGCTATCAAGATAGCATTGTCTTGCAAAATGATATCTTTTATACCTAGTGAGCTAAGCTCTTCTTTTAAAAAAAGAGCCAGCTCATACTCGGTTGGGTTAGAAGGCATGACACCTTTTAGCCCATTTTCTTTATTTGTTGTGGTGTTAAATTTCGTATAGTTTAAAAATCTCTCTACGATATCCATTTTTCATCCTTTAGATGACGAAAAATGCGATCGCTACAACAGAGATAAACATACCTAAAAATGTTCTTTTAGCGATTTCAACTGGACTAACCATCGCAATGCCTGCACAAACGATAGCAGCACCAGCGATCGGAGAAGCTGATCTACCTAAAGCACCAGCAATAGCTGCAGCCATACCAAGCTTATCTTGCTCAAAACCAAGTGCAGCGGCATTTGTTGTGACAGCTTCGTTAAATGCAAATGTAGCGGCATCGCCTGAACCTGTAACTATACCCATGATAAATGGCACAAACGTCCCGCCAAATTTAACGTAACTTTGATCTGTTTTTAGCCACGCAATGACCACATCAACGGCTCCACATGCCTTTAAACCAGCGACAAAGACACCAGCTGCGATGATGATACCCATAACATCAGCATAAGCGTGGCCCATTCCGTTAAAAAATTCTTTTGTGATCTTTTGCGGATTTGTAAGCGTAGCAAAGATAGCTATGATAGCACCTAGTATCATCGCCTCAGCAACGCCCATCTTTGTCCATGCAAGAAAGCTATAATCCTTTGCAAGGCTTGTTCCGCCAATAACCAAGATAACAAGTGGAACTAGAGGCATAATAGCATAGATGAAATTTACTTTAAATAGTGGTTTCTCTTCGCTAGTGTTACTATTTTCAAGAGTGAAATTTGTATTTTTTTGATAGTCTTTAAGTAGTATCGCAACAATAACTAATGCGATCACTACGATAACAAGAGCAGTAAATGCACTTGGAATTTGCACTTTTATGACATCTTGAACTGTGTAGCCCTCAACCGTCTTTTTAACAAGATCAGCCACATAGACGTTGTGAGCCGATCCTGGGCTTAAAACTCCACCAAATGTCCCTGCAAAAACAGCAGCACCAGCCATAGCTGGGCGGATACCTGAGGCCATTAGAAGTGGTATAAGCGTTGCACCAACAGCAGCGGAGCATCCTGCAGCTGAAGGGATAGCGATATTTATAAAATAAGTTAGCACGGTTGTTGCAGGGATCAAGATAAAGCCCACATTTTTAAGTGGCTTTGTAAGAAGCGCAACAAGGTGTTTATCGCACATCGTGTATTTCATAACAAAGGCAAAACCCATACTTGCACAAATCGCCTTTATAAGCCCTGCTTTAGTCATATAGTCAGTAAAAGCACTTAATGCTCCCATCGGTTTTAGTGCGATTATACAAAGCACCAAACCAACACCTATTAACACCGTTCTTGTCTCTTTTTTTAAGACAAGAAGTGCCACAACAGCTGCGATGCCAAGAATGGCAGCAATTAGCTTAAATGTTTCCATACCTCTCTCCTTGCTTAGATTTTAAATTTTGTTTTAATTGCTATCTTTTCTATCTCTTTTTTGTACTCAAGCTTTAAGATGTCGCTATGTCCGATGACCTCAACTTCATTACCCCTTATAACCAAAGCTGTGCCTTCAGGCAAAGCGTAGATAGTCTCTTTTGGATTAGCTATCAAAAATTCCTCCAATCTCTCCTCTCTACTCTCGCCGTTATGACCAGCTAGCTTGCCACTTATAAAGTGTGGGTTGATCTGATATGGGAAGATATTTAGACTATCAAATGACTTTGGCATGATGATAGGCATATCATTTGTAGTCATCATCGTCTTGCCAGCTATGTTTGCGCCAGCCGACCAGCCAAAGTATTTTGCGCCATTTGCCACCGCCTCTTTTATAGGTTCAATCAAATTTAGCTTATAGAGCATGTGAAGCAGCATGAAGGTATTTCCGCCGCCAACTGCGATACTTTTAGCATTTTTGATAGCAGAAATTTTATCTTCATAGCGGTGGATAGATTTGATATTTTTGCTATTTAAGCACTCTTGCACCTTTTGTTCATATTCGTCGTTTGTTCGCCTAACTCCAGCGTAAGGGATAAATAAAATTTCTTCCTTGCCGCATTCACCTAAAAATTCCTTAACCCAGTTTTTGCAGTGTCTCAAGTAGCCAGTATCTTGGTAGCTTGAAGCACTGATTAGTAAAGCGTTTTTCATTTTTTTACTCCATTTAGTTTGTAAGCAGATCTTAGATAGACATCAACTCCAGCTACCAAGCACTCCTCATCAAAGTCAAATTTGCAGTTGTGATGGCCTGCTTTTAAATTTGTTCCTATCATCATATAGCCGCTCTTTGCGCCTCTGTCTTGTAAAGCTCTCATAAAATGAGCAAAATCTTCACAAGCACCAAAATCAAGCTCTTTTACGATCTTGTCGTCGTCTATAAATGGACTTTGCTTTGCAGCTTCATAGAAAATTTCAGTTACTTCTTTGTCGCTATCGGCTCCGTTTGTACCGCCAGTTTTTACGACTTTACTCTCTACTCCATAAATTTCACTCACGCCTTTAACAATATCCATACATTTTTCATACATAAAATCATTTAAATTTGTATCTTCACCTCTTGTTTCGCAAGCTAGATAGCCATTTGGTGCGATGACGTTTCTGCCTTCACCTGCTTTTAAAACGCCTACGTTTATCCTAGTCACGCCTTTTGCATGTCTTGTGATACCATGCATGCTTAGTGCCATTTGAGATGCGGCTAAAAGGGCATTTGCGCCATCTTGTGGTGCACCTGCTGCGTGAGCTGAACGACCAGTGATATGTACGTCAAATTTTGAAGTTGCAAGTAGCTTATTTGTCCCACAGATGATGCCTCTATTGATTTTTGCTTGAAAGCCGATGTGTCCGCCAAGTAGGTACTCAATGCCATCAAGCACACCAGCAGCTTCCATAGCCACAGCTCCTCTTGTGCCCTCTTCTGCTGTTTGGAATATAAATTTAAATTTACCGTTAAATTCATCTAAATTTTCAGCTATAAGTTTTGCCACACCAAGACCTATTGACATGTGACCATCATGCCCACAAGCATGCGTGATACCAGCGATGTCTGCACCAAAACCCTCTTTATAAGGTCTATGAGTAGGCTCGTCGCTCTCTGTCACATCAACACTATCAATGTCAAATCTAAATGCTGTAAATTTACCAGGCCTTTTTGTGTCGATAAAAGCTGTTAGGCCAGTTAAGCCATCTTTCATATAAGAAAGATATTTTGCTTCTTCAGGACCTAGAAGCTTTTTAGCTCTTTCTATTGCTTTTTCGCATTGCTCTTTTGAGCCAAGGCCAAGCCTTGCATCCGCTTTAACCACCTTGTCACCAAGGCTTATTTCATAACCAAGGTCACTAAGCCTCTTTGCTAATACAGCGGTTGTAAAAAATGTAAACCAGCCAGTCTCTGGATGCGAGTGAAAATACCTGCGATCCTTGATCAGCTCATCTTTTAAAGAAAGAGCCAAATTTGCTATCTTATCCATAGGTTTCTCCTTATTCATTTGATAGTTTAATTAGTGCATTTGTTAAAATTTGTGTAGCTTTGAAAGCATCATCAAAATTTATAGCTTCTGCTATATTGTGACTGATGCCACCAACGCAAGGTATAAAAAGCATGCCAACGCTACTTGCAAGTTTTGTTAGATTCATCGCATCGTGTCCAGCTCCGCTTGGCAAAGTAAGCGTTTTTATGCCCAGTTTAGTAGCCTCTTCGATTAGTAAATTTATAGCATGCTCACTAAGTTTTACTGGCTCATCACTACTTAATTCTCTTATCTCGTAGCTAAAATTTAGCTCACCGCTTAGCTCTTTTATAAAATTTCTAAGCTCTAAATTTAGCTCTTCTAAGCTTGTCTTATCAATATCTCTTAGATCAACTCCAAGCCTTGCCTCGCCTGGCACGACATTTAAAACGCCCGGCTTTGCATGTGCGTAACCAACAGTAGCCACAGCTGTTTTTTTGTTTTTTGCAAATTTATTGGCAGCAATTATGATGTGTGAAGCAGCTAGCAGTGCGTCACTACGCATATTCATTGGAGTTGCACCGCTGTGATCTGCCTTACCATGAATAATAATTTCAAATCTTATAGGAGCGGCGATACCGCTTACTACACCAACGCTTATACCACTTCGCTCAAGCACTGGGCCTTGTTCAATGTGAAGTTCTAGATAAGAATGAAGTGAGTGTTCTTTTAAAATAGAGTCATTTAAATTTTGTGGGTCAAGTCCAAATTTACTCATCGCTTCAAATAGCGAAATGCCGTCTTCGTCTTTTAATTCATGAAGCCTTTGTAGACCAAGCTTGCCGCTTATTATCTTACTACCAATGGTCGCTGTCTTGAACCTACTTGACTCTTCACAGCAAAAGTTAATTAACCAAAGCGGGTGCTTTAGTTTAATGCCAGCTTCTTTTATAGAGGTTAATGCTTCAAGTCCAGCCATAACGCCAAGCGTACCATCATAAAAGCCACCATTTGGCACGCTATCTATATGAGAGCCCACACAAACTGGCTTCTCACCTTGATCACAGCCATCATCATAGACGGCAAAGATATTGCCAACATTGTCAATTTTAAGTTTAAAGCCATTTTCTTCTATTAAATTTATAAGAAAATTCCTAGCTTCCAAGTCTTCTTTGCTAAATGCAAGCCTTGTTAGCCCTCCACCTTTTAATGCTCCAAATCTGCTTATAGCATTAAAATTCGCCTCAAATCTTTTAAAATTTATCATAATAAATCCTTAAAAATAAAACTAATCTTAAAAACATTTATTATTTTGAACATTTTACATTTAGTTTTATGATTTAAAGCTGAATAAGTGTTAAATTTTTAAATCTAATTTTTTTGTAGTTTGTTGTGTAAGCCTTTAATAATCTCTGAAATTTTTTGCATTATTTCGATTTTATTTGGTTTTTGTGATTTTCTAGTATCTTCGCGAAACTTCTCATAGTATTTTAGTTTTAGCTTTAAAATGGCCTCTTTAAGGCTCTCTTCACTAGAAGCTACATTTGAGCTTTCATCAACATAAATTTCTCTAACAAGCACCGCATTATCTTCAATATTTGGCAATAAAACAGCTTGAAAATAATCTTTATGGTGCAAGAAGAATTTCTCCTCAAGCTCGTTCAAAACAATAGTTTCGTAATTTTTATTTGCAAGCATGCTCTTTAAAACGCTAAATTCTAAAATATCAGTTTTATCCTTTTTTTGAGCCATTTGTTTATTTGTTGTTGCAGCATTTGTAAAATTTTGATCTTGTCTATTTATATATCTTTGTCCATGAAGACTAAAAGTATTTAGCTCTATTTTGAGTAAATTTGAGACCAGTAATTCGTAACTTTTTGCGATTATTGGCTTTAGAGAATTTGTAAATTCCACTATCTCTTCTAAACATTTTTGCTTTTGCACTGGACGCGTAATATCATATTTTTTTACAATTTGCTCGATATAAAACTCGCCAAGCTCAGTCCCTGAGCCAAACATCTCTTTTAGCTCATCGCTTCTACCTGCAAATACCATATCCGCAGGGTCTGCACCATCTTTTATAATTACAACGCTTCCATCTATTTCGTTTTGAACCAAAAGACGAGATGATTTTATAGCAGCATTTATACCAGCCGAGTCACCATCAAAACAAAGCACTACGCTTATCTCTCCTCTTTTTAAAAGTGGCAAGTGATTAGTCGTAAGTGCGGTTCCAAGCACGGCAACGGCGTTTGTAAAGCCAGCAAAGTGCAGCATGATAACATCCAAATATCCCTCTGTGATGATAATCTGCTTCTTTTCAAAAATACTTTGTCTAGCTAAATGATAGCCGTAAAGCAGCTTTGACTTGTCAAAAACTATGCTTTGTGGAGAATTTACATATTTTGCAGGATGATCTGAGATCGTTCTACCGCCAAAGCCAACTAATTTTGCCGTGTGCGCATATATTGGAAATGTGATACGCTCGATAAAACTAGCATAAATTCCCTTCTCGTTTTGCTTTACGATTCCAACTTCAAGCGCCTCTTTTGGCTCGATATTTTCATTTTGTAAAAGCCTGATAGTACTAGCGCTATCCCCAGCCCAGCCAAGCTCAAATTTCTCTATCATCGCATCATTTATGCCACGAGAATAGATATATCTCACAGCGGCTTCATGCTTGAAAAATTCGCTCCTATAAAAGGCATTTGCCTTTTCTAAAATATGCTTATTTTCTTTTTGTGTGGGAAGTTTATCGCTTGTGTATTCAAGGCTAAAATTTACAAGGCTAGCTATTCTTTCGATAGCTTCTGGATAGGTAAGTTTCTCATAATCCATCACAAATTTAATCGCATCTCCGCCAGCCTTACAAGCAAAACAGTGAAAAATTTGCTTACTTTGACTTATGCTCATACTAGGATTTTTGTCGTCATGAAATGGACAAACGCATTTGTAGTTTGCTCCCATTTTTTTGACTGGCACAAAGTGCTCTATAATGTCAACGATATCGATTTGATTTTTAAGCTTTTCAATGGATTTTGGATCTATCATAAGCAAAATTATACAACTGCTTTGTTATAATTAAAGTAAAATTTTATTACAAAGTATGAGCGTGGATATTTTTTTCATTGGGCATAGAGATCCGATATTTAGCCTTATTATTTTATTTAGTATCATTTTAATGATCGCTGCACTAAGCTATGCTTGGGGTATCTTTTCAAGCAAAGATGAGAAAAAACGCATTGAAAAATTTATAAGAAAATTTGACAGCAAAGATGGCATAAGCGACGAGCATAGGCAGATGCTGCAAAGTCCCGAGATAGACGCTCAAAGCCTTTGTATGTTAGGGCAAACTTTCGCCAAAAATGGCGACTTTGAAAAGTCCATTAGCATCTATCTGATCGCCCTTGGCAAAGCTAGAGATAAAAATGAGAAGGAATTTATCCTAAACGAGCTTGGAGAGGTTTATTTTAAGGCTGGCTTTTTAAAAAAGGCTAGTGAGGTTTTTGAAAAGGCACTCGAACTAAGTCCTAGAAATGTCATCGCACTTCGTTTCCTAACGATGATAGATGAGAAACTCAAAAACTACAAAGAGGCACTTTATGCACTAAATTCGCTTGAAGAGCTTGGAGTAAATGTAAAAGATCAAAAGGCCTATATAAAGGCTATCAGCACGCTTGATGATAGAAATTTAAGCTTTAATGAAAAGATAGAAGTTCTCTCTCGTCTTAGCCAAAATTTTGAGCTTTTAAAACGCATGATCTTGGTGCTTTTTATAAGACACAATGAAAATTTAGAAAATTTAAAAGATTTTGCCAAATTTGAAGACGTACCTGATCTACTTTACAACCTAAAAACGCCTATAAATTTGAGTGATGATAAGTATAGATCGCTCTTTTACGCAAAGGGTGATATAAATGAGCCTTGTGAAATTTACGGCTTTGAGTTAAATGCTATAAAGAAGTTAAAAGATGCCAAATTTGACGCAGCAGGACTTAGTTTTAACTACATTTGCAAAAGCTGTAAGAACTCATTTCCGATGCACTTTTACCGCTGTCCAGTCTGCCACGAGCTTGGAAGTGTAAAAATTTTATCCCACATCACAGAAAAACCAAGTGAAGACAGTAACACTTTTTAGCGACGGTTCATGCCTTGGAAACCCTGGAGCTGGTGGGTGGGCTTATATTTTGAGATTTAATGAAGCACAGAAAAAAGAGAGTGGCGGCGAGGCATTTACTACAAATAATCAAATGGAGCTAAAAGCTGCGATAATGGGGTTAAAAGCGCTAAAAGAGCCTTGTGAAGTGAGACTATTTACCGATAGCTCGTACGTAGTAAATAGCATAAATGAGTGGCTTGTAAACTGGCAAAAGAGAAATTTTAAAAATGTAAAAAATGTAGAGCTTTGGCAAGAGTATTTGAAAATTTCAAAGCCCCATAAAGTCATAGCAAGCTGGGTCAAAGGGCATGCAGGACACCCTGAAAACGAAGAGTGCGACCAG
This sequence comes from Campylobacter concisus, assembly GCF_003048575.1. Classification (NCBI taxonomy): domain Bacteria; kingdom Pseudomonadati; phylum Campylobacterota; class Epsilonproteobacteria; order Campylobacterales; family Campylobacteraceae; genus Campylobacter; species Campylobacter concisus. Next base: position 52,999 of record NZ_PIRZ01000004.1, read on the forward strand.
ATGGCAAGAGACGAGGCACAAAAGATAAAAGATGAGAACGAAAGATGAAAAATTTAGAAGAATTTGAAGAGAGTCTTGGATATAAATTTAAAAAAACAGAGCTTTTAGAAGAGGCACTGACTCACAAGAGCACTAAGCAGGCGTTAAACAACGAAAGGCTTGAGTTTTTAGGCGATGCAGTGATGGATCTGCTAGTGGCTGAGTATCTTTTTAAAAAATTTAGCAAGATCGCAGAGGGCGACATGAGCAAGCTAAGAGCTGCACTTGTCAATGAAAAAAGTTTTGCAAATATGGCAAGGCATCTAAAGATGGGTGAATTTTTAAGACTGAGCTTGGCTGAAGAAAACAATGGTGGACGCGAGAAAGATAGCATTTTAAGTGATGCTTTTGAGGCTGTGATGGGGGCTATTTATCTCGAAGCTGGTCTTCTTAAGGTAAGAGAAATTTCTATCAACTTACTTGAGCTTTGCTATCCACAAATCGATTTTGCTCACCTTGAAAAAGACTACAAAACAGCGCTGCAAGAGGTCACTCAAGCACATCTTGGCATCATACCATCTTACGAACTAATCAGCACATCTGGTCCTGATCATAAGAAAGAATTTGAGATTGCACTACTGCTAAATGGCGAGGAAATTTCAAGAGCTATTGGCAGCTCCAAAAAGCAAGCCCAACAGCTAGCCGCAAAAATCGCACTAGAAAAAATCAAAAAATAGGAACAAGCTTGAATACATTTGGCAAAAAACTAACCCTAACAACATTTGGCGAGAGTCACGGAGTAGCCATAGGTGGCGTTATAGACGGTCTTCCTGCTGGAATGAAAATAGATACGCAGTTTATCCAAAGCGAGCTAGATAGACGCCGTCCCGGACAAAGCAACTTCACAACCGCAAGAGACGAGGCTGACAAGATAGAAATTTTTAGCGGCCTTTTTGATGGTATAAGCACTGGAGCACCGATAGGTTTTGCCATTTTTAATAACAATCAAAAGTCAAATGACTATGACAATTTACGTGAAATTTTCCGCCCTGGCCATGCTGATTTTACATATTTTAAAAAATATGGTTTTAGAGATCACAGGGGCGGTGGGCGTTCAAGTGCTAGAGAAACAGCCATTAGGGTAGCTGGTGGGGCTTTTGCACAGCTACTTTTAAATGAGTTTAATATTGAGGTTTTAAGCGGGGTATTTGGCATCGGCAAGATTTTTAGCGATAAGATAGACTTTAACTTTGCTAAAAATTCACAAATTTATGCTCTTGGCAACGAAGAAGCTATGAAAGAAGCGGTAAATAAAGCTAGAAATGACCACGATAGTGTCGGTGCAGTTGTTTTAAGTGTGGTTAAAAATGCTCCAGCTGGTCTTGGTGAGCCACTTTATGATAAGCTTGATAGTGCCTTGGCGGCGGCTTTAATGGGTATAAATGGTGTAAAAGCTGTCGAAATAGGTGCTGGTGTAAAAGCAAGTGAGACATTTGGGTCGGTAAATAACGATGAGATGGACGAGCTTGGCTTTTTAAGCAACAACGCAGGGGGTATACTTGGCGGTATAAGTAGTGGCGAAGATATCGTACTAAAGAGCCATTTCAAGCCTACACCTTCGATATTTAAAGAGCAAAAGACACTAAATTTACAAGGCGAAGTGGTGGACTTTGAGCTACGAGGTAGACACGATCCTTGTATAGGCATACGTGGTAGCGTCGTAGCAACTGCAATGATAAGGCTAGTTATCGCTGATATGCTACTACTAAATGCTAGCACAAAGCTTGAAAATTTAAAGAAAATTTATGGCTAAATTTAAGTAACCAAAAAGATGATCTATAAGGGCTTTAACATTTAAAAAACAATACTACAAAAAGTCTTTTTATTTTGATTCTTTTAAAAAATTCATACTATCTTTCTTTATTGTATTTAGCCAATATCTAAGATCTCAAACCAAGATATTAAAATAAGCTAAATCTAAAATTGAACATAGCCTACTTAATTTAACAATATGGACTTATGAAAATATCTTAAATTTTGAAGTATGTTTTTCTTATACGCTAAATTCTAAAGAAATAGCGAGCATAAAATTAACTAATTATTAATTTCATATAAACTTACTATTATAATATTAAATTTTTATATTCAAATATTAATCTTTAGAAAATAATCATAAATTATATGACGATATATGAAAAGAACCTACTATATATAGTATTACGTATTTTTAATATAAATTTATTATATGATAAATAACCCCCTAATTTACGATAATTATACATTAAACGAGTATTAATTTTATATAAATTTTTTATTACTATAATATTGACAATGATTATCTAATTCCCTATAATTCTACAATTAATTTTTAAGTTTAGGGAGCAAATATGAAAAGAATTTCTCTATCTAGACTAACGGCTGCTTTATTGATTCTTACAAATTCAGCCGTAGCCGCAGAAGATATAGTACTTGGTGAAGTTTCGGTTACCGCAAACAAAATCAGTGAGAATTTAAAGGATGTGCCTCAAAGTATCAGTGTAATTAGTGATGTTGATTTAGAGGAGCGAGGCGTAAAAAATGTAGAAGAGCTGGTAAAAACTATACCAAATATCAGCGGTGTAGGTGGAATGTATGAGGGTATCAGTACTAGAGGATTAAACCCATCCATATACACTAGCTCAAACCCAGTAACTGTCTACATAGGCGGTGTGGCACAGAGTAACAAAGATGCAGCCTACATTCCAGTAACCAACATTGACCATGTCGAAGTTTTAAGAGGTCCTAGTAGTGCGATTTATGGCAAAGACTCTATCGGTGGCATAATCAATATCGTCTTAAAAGAGCCCGAAAATGAATGGAGGGGCAGTGTCGGTACCGAATATGGATCGAACAAATACATGCTGGGCCTCTTTGAAACAAACGGTGCACTAATCGATGATAAGCTATTTTTGGGCTTAAATGGCTCGGCATCCAAAGAAGATGGCTGGATCATAAACGATCTAAACGGAGATAAAGCCAATGATAAGAAAAATTATAACTTTGGTTTAAATTTAAAGATTGTTCCAACTGACCGTCTTACTGTAAAAATTCGTGGTGACGTTTTCCACCGACAGGATGACTCGCTTGACGAACTTTTTATCCCAAAGAGTAGATTTTATGATATCTCAAAAAGCGAAGTCAAACATATCAATTTAGAAACTCCGGCTCGCGTAAAGCAGACTTCAACATCTGGTGCGATAGATCTAAAATATGAATTTGATAAATTTGATGTAACATCGGCTACGACTTTTCGTAGAGCTAAAAAAGATGGACTTTACGACGAGGACTTTGGTAGCAAGGCAACTTATCTTCATCCAGACCACTACGGGCTAGTTACTTTTTTAAACTCTAAAAACGATACTTTATCGCAGGAGCTTAGATTTAGCAGTATAGATGAGCAAAGCTTTAAGTGGGTTGGCGGATTATACTTTGAAAAGGAAAAGCAAGTTTTTGGTCCTATCGGCGATCAATATGGCTATGGTGGTAACACGATAGTAGAGGATTGGCCGTCTGTAAATCGTGCGCAGACAATATCGACATTTGGTCAAGTTATCTATCCAGTTACTAGTAGATTTGACGTGACACTAGGCGGTAGATTACAACAGATTAAAAAACATACCAAGGTTGATTATTTCTCTTATCCACTAGGACATACTCCTGGTACACCAGTGTTTTCAATGGATGAAAAAGAGACTTTTAGAACATTTTGCCTAAATTTGCACTTGGATACGATCTTACCAACGAGCTAAATATCTACGCGATGTATTCAAAAGGCTACTTAGCAGGTGGCTTTAACTTTTATACAACTGGTGGCAGTAGAAAAGATAATAAATTTGACGCTCAGACAAGTGATGATTACGAAATCGGCTTAAAAGGCACATATGATAGTTTCAGATTTTCTACAGCGTTATTTTATATGGCCATTAAAGGTACTCACATATTCTATACCGACCCTAACAACTCTAACATATACTATATATCAAATGCCGATAAATCAACATCTATGGGCGTAGAATTTGAAGGCACTCTAAAAGCTAGCAAGGAGATTGATATAAATTTGGCCGCAAGCCTACTTAAAACTAAATATGGCAACTATATCAATAAAGACGGCTCAAATAATAAAGGCAATAGAATCGAGAAAAACCCAGAGTATAAAATTTCTCTTGGTGCCTCATATTACGCTCCGATGGGAATTTATGCCAGACTTGATGGAAACATGATAGGTAAGACATATTTTGATGAGCAAAATACGCTTGCTCAAAAGAGCTACTTTACAGCAGATGCAAAAGTTGGTTATCTAAAAGATAGCTTTGATGTATATCTTTATGTCAAAAATTTAACCGACAAAGAGTACTTTACGCATGCTAGAGCCAGAGCTAGCAACGCCCTTGTTACTTACGGCAAAGGTAGAACCTTTGGCATAGGCGTAAAATATAGTTTTTAAATCTAATAAATTTTTATTAAAAGGATAAAAAATGAAAAAAAGTTTAGCTCTACTAGCTATTTTAGGTGCATTTAGCGTAGCAAGCGCGCATGATTTTTGGCTGTTTGGACAAAACGGTGAAAAAGCTAGCGTAGATATAGGTTTTGGGCATGATTTTCCAAAATCAGAACCGATTGACGCTGAGCGCGTAAACAACTTTGAAGCGCCCGTGATCCTTGGCAAAGAGGGCAAAATCGCACTAAAGCAAAGTGGAGAGAACTATCACTACGAGGGTGTGAAGCTAAAAGAGGGCACCTACGCGATTACCGGCGAATACAAGCCTACATTTTGGACGGAAGATACCGATGGCAAATGGCACATGGGCGGTACTAAAGAAACGATAAAAAATGCTAAATTTTGCCGCCGCGCTACCATGAGCGCAAAAAGCGTCATAAATGTCGGCGCAGAAGATGACTTTATAACCAAATCTACAGGACAACGCCTGGAAATCGTGCCTCTAGCAAATCCTGCAAAATTTAAAGTCGGTGAGCCGTTTAAAGTGAAAGTATTGTTTGAGGGTAAACCGTTAAAAATTGCGACTATTGACGGCACATTTGATGGATTTTTGAAAGACAAAAGCGCATTTCATGCAACTACCGATCTAAAAGGAGAAACCGAGGTTTTAGCGCTTAGACCAGGAAAATGGGTGCTAAAAGTAGTGCATAAATTCCCTTACGCAGACGCTAAAAAATGCGACGAAGAGACGGCAATCGCCTCTTTTACGTTTGAAGTAAAATAAATTACGATTTGACCGCTTGAATGCTCGGGCGGTCAAATTTTAAGGATTTTAGATGAATCTTAGCGATGCAAAGATCGGAAATTTATACGAGATAAAGGGGCTAAAAGCAGACGGTAAATTGCTTTTAAAGTTGCTTGATATGGGCTTTATAAACGGAGCCGTCGTCGAGGCGGTAAGACTCGCTCCGCTTCTTGATCCCATAGAGCTTAAAATCCAAGGCTGTCTTATTTCGCTCAGAAAAAGCGAAGCGGCGTTAGTGGAGGTTGAAATTTGCAAATAAAAGTAGCTCTTGCGGGGCAGCCAAACTGCGGCAAATCCACCGTATTTAATATGATAAGCGGCATACGTCAGCATATCGCAAACTACCCAGGCGTTACCGTTGATAAAAAATCGGGATTTTTTAGCATCGCAGACGTGGACGTCGAGATGGTCGATCTGCCGGGTACTTATTCGTTTAGTTCGTATTCGCTTGAAGAAAAAGTCGCGAAAGAATTTATCGTAAACGAAAAGCCAGACGTCATTTTAAACATCATCGACGCTTCAAATTTAAAGCGAAATTTATACCTAACCTTTCAGCTGCTTGAAATCGGCGTTCCCGTCGTCATCGTCTTAAATATGCTAGACGTAGCAAAAAGACGCGGCATAATTATAGACTCCGGCAAAATAGCTAAAATTTTAAAATGTCCCATAATCTGTGCTAGTGCGTCAAAGGGCGAGGGCAAGGCTGAAATTTTAGACGTTTTAAGAAACGCTAAAAATCTAAAACAAAACTATGAAGAATTTAAGGTAAATTACGAAGAGTTGGAGCCTTTTGTTTTAGAGCTACAAAATAGCGTATCTTTAGATAAAGGCATAAGTACAAGATGGCTTTGCGTAAAAGCCCTTGAAAACGACGCTGCAGCCTTAAATTTGCTAAAAAACTCTAACACCGAGATAGAAAATTTGACGGTGGAGCAAAGGGCTAAATTTAACGAAAAGACCAGCAAAAGTATTGAGGGATATTTGGCTGCACTTAGATACGAAAACGCTAGCATAGTCTTTAGCGAGTGCGTAAAAGAGACCAAGAAAAATCAAGCCACGCTAACAGACAAGATAGATAAAATAATCCTAAATCGCTGGCTTAGTTTTCCGATCCTTTTTGCCATTATTTTTGCGATTTACGAGAGTAGTATAGTTTTTGGTTATAAGCTCACGAACTACACTTGGCCACTGCTTGCGGCTATTAAAAACTTTGTGGTAGATATTACGCCTGCGGCAGATATTGCTAAAGTACCGCTCATAACGGACGCCGCTATATGGCTGGTAAATTCTGCCGTCGCGCTTTTAAACTACTTACCGATATTTTTTATACTTTTTGCAATGATCGCGATTCTAGAGGATGTAGGATATATGCCAAGGATGGCGTTTGTCTTAGATAAAATTTTTAAAAAATTCGGCCTACACGGACAAAGCACCTTGCCGCTGGTACTTGGCGGGGCATTTGTAGGAGGCTGTGCGGTGCCGGGCGTCATGTCTACCAAGGGTATCGCCGACGATAGGGCGAGAATGGCGACTATTCTCACTGTTCCTTTGATGAACTGCCTAGCCAAGGTGCCTTTTTACACGCTGCTTTTGGGTGCATTTTATACGACTACGATCGTGGCGGCAGACGGGAGCAAAAGCATAGATGCTTCGCAAATGAGCGTAATGATGTTTTATATCTCGACTGTTACGATCCTGGCTGCGCTTTTGATAGCTAAATTTTTAACCTCGACGATTTTAAAGACGAGAGAGACCGCACCCTTTGTGATGGAGCTACCGCCTTATCACCTGCCGACGTTTAAGGGCGTCGTGATAAGAGCCTGCGAGCGCGTGTGGCTGTATATTAAAAAAGTCTGCACCATCGTCATTGCAGTAGCCGTGATACTCTTTGCGCTTTTACAGTTTCCAGGACTTTCAAACGAAAAGCAGGAGCATTATGCAAACGAAGAGGCTAAGGCTCTAGCGAATTTTGAAGCGGCTGCAAGAAAATCAAGCTATTATGCGAGTGTAGACAGCAGAGAAAAGGTTGCGCAATTACTAAATTTCTACGACGGATACAAAGCTAAAAAGATGGGCGGAGGCAAAGGCGTAGACGAAAAATATGAGGCCGAGAACCCAGAGTTTTACAAATTTGTAATGCCAAAAACCGATCAAGACGCAAAAGCGATAAATTTAGCACTTAGAAAACTCTCGACACAAAGAAAAACGATTTTAAGAGAGCAAAAAAACGACAAGATAGAAAGCTCACTCCTTGGTATGGCTGGACGTGCGCTTGAGCCTATATCAAAATTTGCAGGGTTTGACTGGAGGATAAATGTAGCGTTTTTAAGCTCATTTGCCGCCAGGGAGTCCGCAGTTGCGACGCTTGGTAGTATATACGAAAGCGGTAGAGCCACCGAGGCAAGTAGCGGTGAAGAGATGAGGCCTGAGGAAGCAATGAGGCAAAGTAGCGGCTATACTCCGCTTCATGCGGCCTCAATCATCGTTTTCATGCTGCTTACGCCGCCATGTATCGCTACGATGATCGTAGTAAAAATGCAGACGAACAGCTACGCGTGGATGGCGTTTGGGATATTTTTCCCTTTTACTCTAGCGCTCGTAGTTTCGTCGCTATTCTTTACTCTTGCAAATAGCTTTGGCGTAGGCGGTCTAACGGCCATGGGGATATATTATTTTATACTTTTGTTTTTTGTAATCATTTTAGGATTTATGCCGCAAAAACGCCAAAACTGGAGCGGCGGCGTCAAAAAGTAAATTTAACTTTATCAAAGGAGAAAAAATGAAGAAAATTTTATTTTCATCTGTTTTAGCGGCTCTTGTGAGCTTGCCTGCGTTTGCGCATACGGCGCTTATGAGCTGCATAGATAACGGCGACGATACCGTTACTTGCGAGGCGGGATTTAGCGACGGTAGCAGTGCTAGTGGCGTGGAGTTTAAGGTTTTGCAAAATGGCAAGGTTATTATCGAGGGCAAATTTGACAAGGACAGTATGTATACGTTTAAAAAACCGCAAGGCGAATACAAGGCTAGGATGTTTGCGGGCGAAGGCCACGAGGTCATCGTAGAGTCAAAAGATATTTCAAAATAAATTAATAAACTCGCCGCGAAATGTTTAAATTTGACGCGGCGAAACGTCTTTAAAAGGAAAAATATGGCTTGGTATGAAGCTGCGATTTTGATTGTAATGGCAGTCGGTGCGGGATATTTCGTTTACGCAAAAGAGTTTAGGCAAAAAGACTGTGGTTGCGGTAGCGGTAAAAACTGTCACTCTGGTGGAAAAAAGTATAAGTAATATTCTTTAGAGATAATGCCTGATCTTAAGAAATACCTTTTTGGCTTTTTATAATAGCTATTTAGGTAGGACTCTAAAAGCCCTTAAATATTATTATTTAAAAAATCAGAGACAAAACCACTATCTTTTAATACATGCATAATGCTACGCAAAAGATAATTATTTACAAAATAGATAGTGTAAATTCTTCCACCATCAGTTATGGATCTAACCATTTTTTTATCTTTCAGTTTTGCCATAATGTTTGATTTTTCTTTTGATTTTCGTATACCAAATTTATCAAGTTCTTCGGCTTTCATACACATATCATCTTTTTTAACAATATACGTCAATATATCAAATTCTTGTTTTGTTATATGTTCTCTATCTAGTGCTATTTTAAGCATTGGTAGAAGTATAATTTTTTCTACATATTCTTTTTTTAAAAGATAGTCTATTTTTTCGATCTCATTTTTTAATCCTATTAAAAAATATTCACACCAAGCTAACAAATCTCTAGGCTCTAAAGTATCGGCACGTGATAACATATCGTAATACTGATCTCTATTTGCGTAAAAAACAGAAGACGGATTTATAAGTCTATCTTGCTTAACTTTAAATCCGAGCTTAATTAAAAAAGCATAATTTAAAAGTCTACCCATTCTACCATTTCCATTGTCAAATGGATGAATAAACTCAAACCTATGATGCGCAATAGCAACCATTAAAAGCTGGTACTGCTCCTTATGTTTTTCGTTGATAAATTCTATAAACTTATTAAAATAATCTGGCAATATAAAGTGCTTTGGTGGAATATGTCCTGATTTTTTTATACTTACGTCATGTCGCCTTAATTCTCCAGGATAGTTAGATCCTTCACCTTTTGGCGGCGGTGTTAAGCCTTTTGTAATAATTTTATGGATTTCTGAAATATAGGCACGATCAAATATGGTTTTTTCATCTGTATTATCTTCTATAAAAGCTATAGCATTTTCTAAGCTTTTTATCTCATCGTCGCTTTCATCTGTCAAATTTTTGTCTATAATCTTCTCAACATATTCAGATAATGTTGTATTATTTCCTTCGATTCTAGCTGATCCTAAAGTTTCTAAAATCTGAAAAATATTTTTAAGCTGAAAAAATATATACAGAGGTACATCACCGTCAAGCCTTTTGGTTCTTATCTTTTCCAAATCTAAAATAACATTAGTCAAATTACTTCCAAAAGATGGCTCTGGTATTATTATATTACTACTTACTTCTTCTTTCATTTTTTAATACTTCCTTTTTAGTATAATGAAAGTACGATTATAACGTATTCTTTTATAAAAGATATAATTATATTACTTCTGGTTATACTTATATACTACTTCCAAATAAATATGTAAATTTACAATCTATAAAATGAGTAAGATTTAGTGGCCTAAAAGCCACTAAATTTTAGAATCTATAAGCAAACTGAAGTTTTGCGCTGCTTTGATCTTTTTTACCAAAAGATTGTACTATGCCAAAATTTATGAGTGTTGCATAAGTTGGCGTATATCTTAGACCGACCTCAACCTCTGAGCTTGTGCCTTTTTGAGTTAGGCTGATCTCCTCGTCTTCTTGGATCACTGCTATTTTTGACTTGGTGTTAAATTTATACTCAGCGCTAATTTTTCCATAAGGATTAAATTTACCAGCATCATAGGCCATTTTTGAGTAAATTTTAGCTCTACTTGATGTAACGCTGCTAAATTTTAATGTGCTTTGTCCGATATCTGTCTCATCGCTACCGACATAAGAGAGTGCGTAGTTTAGCCCACCATCAAGTATAAAACTATCAAATTTTATCTTTTTGCCTACGCCAAAGCTAGCATTGTAATATGGCATTGAGATTTTATAATCAACATTTTTCGCATCAACCTTGGTTTGACTCTTACCAGCTTTTGCCATGAGATCGATATAAAAATCACGTGGTAAATTTAGTCTTGAAAAAATACCAAGTCCATAGTTTCTAACTCTGCCATCTATTTTGGCATCTTCATCGCTATTATCAAATATTGGCATAGCAAAAGCCCCAAGCATAGACTCGCCATTTTTATTTTTACTTTGCTAGAATTTACATCACCTCTATCTGTTAAACCAATATAAACACCTGATTGTCTACTTTTTTTCGATAGTAGAACCAATTATATTAACTTCGTTGTGCGTTGCATTTGCTCTGGCTCCACTAGTAAAATTTATCCATTTTACTTATTTTGTTTCTAAAAAATTTTTATTAGAAATTTTAGCCTTAAGATCGATTTTTCAAAAACGAACTTTTACTAATTTTCATCTATAATCACTCCATGAAAAACGAAGTGCAAAAATTTTATGCCGTCATTGATCTAAAGTCATTTTACGCCTCAGTTGAGTGTGTGGAGCGAGGACTTGATCCGTTTAAAGCCGATCTAGTCGTAGCTGACGATAGTCGCGGCAACGGAAGTGTTTGCCTAGCCGTTAGCCCAGCCCTTAGAGCCAAAGGTGTGAAAAATAGATGCAGGCTTTTTGAAATACCAAAGGCTATAAAATTTATCATCGCACCGCCTAGAATGCAGTTTTACATCGACTATGCGGCCAAAATTTATGAGATATACCTAAAATATGTTTCAAAAGATGATATCTATGTTTATTCTATCGATGAGGCCTTTATCGATCTTACTTCTTATGTTAAATTTTATAATACCGATGCAAAATCCATAGCCAAAAAGATAATGGATGAAATTTTAAAAACTACTGGCGTGACAGCCACTTGTGGCATGGGTACAAATTTATACCTCGCAAAAATCGCCCTTGATATCCTGGCTAAGCACAGTGATGATGGGATTGCATTTTTAGACGAGCAGCTTTATAAAGAACGTCTTTGGACACATCAACCGCTAGATGACTTTTGGCGTATCGGTAAGCAAACTAGGCTAAAGCTGGAAAAACATGGAATTTTTTGTATGAAAGATATAGCAAATGCTCCGCGAAGCCTACTTGAGAAATTTTTTGGAGTTGATGCCTATATAACGATAGATCACGCAAATGGCATAGAGCCAACGACAATAGCTGACATAAAAGCATATAAACCAAGCACAAAATCCTACTTTAGCTCTGAAATTTTACCAAGAGATTATGAGCGTTGCGAGGCGGTAGTCGTACTAAAAGAGATGGCTGATAGGCTAGCGCTTAGGATGATCAACAAAGAAGTAATGGCAAGTGGAATAACGATAAATATAAAATTTGCCGATAAGCTTGAGCCACTACAACGTGCAAGCGTTCGGTTTAAGACACCAACAAATGTCTCAAGTGTGCTGATGAGTTTGGTCGAAGAGCTACTTTTAAACAAGATAAAAAATGTTGGGCTGATTAGGCAAATTAGCATCAGTGCAAACGACGTAGTAAAAGAGAACCTAACTCACCAAAGTCTTTTTGAGGATGATACTAAAGAAAAGGCGGTTTTAAAGTCCCTAAATCTCATAAAAGAAAAATTTGGTAAAAACTCGGTTTTAAGAGCTATCGATCTACTACCAGAAGCCACTGGGCAAGACCGAAATAAAAAGATCGGAGGGCACAAAAGTGGCGAGTAAAGATAGAGCAAAAATTTTTAGCTCGTTTAATCCCCTATCAACCCTAGAGCGAGCCCTGCAACAAAAAGAGCGAGAAAAATGCGAAAAACTTGAACTTGATGAGAGCAAGGTTGATGAAATTTTAAAAAAGATAAGCGAGCTAAGGCTGGCTGATGAAGTATATGTGAGCTATCATGACGGCTACACCTATACAAGTGCTAGCGGACTAATCTCTGACGTAAATTTCAAAAATAAAACTCTTATGGTTGTAAAAACTAGGATCAAATTTGAAGATATAAATGACCTAAAAATAATTTAGCCCCCAAACGAGGGCTAAATTTATATAAATTCTACAAAGATTGTAAAATTTTTGGTTTAGAAAATGCGGTGATCGGCTTGATCTCGCCTTTATATTTTTCAAGATCAGCTAGTATCGTATGTCCGCAGTTACTTTGAGCGATGCTAGATGTGCCTTTGTCACGAGTAAGGACATTTATGCAACCGTGCTTGCAAAGGCTTCTTTCACCAAGCACTTCAGGGTCATACCATGCACCTTCGCAAATAGCGATAACATGCTCTGGGATGATGTCAGTGACAAGCGCTCCTACTAAAATTTCACCTCTATCGTTAAAAACTCTCACCACATCACCAGTTGCGATGCCTTTTTTCTTAGCGTCATTTATGTTTATTAACATTGGCTCTCTTGCGCTCACTTCAGCGTAGTTTCTGATTATTGAGTTATTTAGCTGAGAGTGCAAGCGGTATCTTGAGTGTGGGGTTGTGATGCTAAATGGATATTTCTTAGCTTTTTCACTGCCAAGCCACTCAAACGGCTCGATCCAAGCAAAGTGTGGAGCAAAGTCTTTGTAGCCAAATTTAGCAATAGTTGGAGAGTATATCTCTATCTTGCCTGATGGCGTGCCAAGGCGATTTTTGTGTGGATTTTCTCTAAATGCACTAAGCCTTGTGTAGTATTTTGTCTCTTCATTGTCTTTGTCAAATTTGACATAGCCCTCTTTCCAAAACTCATCAAAGCTTGGCATTTTAAGATCTAGTGCTTTGGCTTGTTCCACCGCATCTGCGTAAAATTCTTTTGCCCAGCCAAGCTCATCTTTACCCTCAGTAAAGACCTCTTCTCTACCCCAGCGTTTGCAAATTTGTGAGCATATCCAGTAGTCGCTTCTACTTTCGCCCATTGGCTCAACTACTGGTTTGTATGCCACGATGTATTCGCTTGATGGGACACTTTGGTTGATGTCATTTCTCTCGACTTCTAGTGCCACTGGTAAGACGATATCACTTAATTTAGCTGTACTTGTCCAAAATGGCTCAGCTGTGATAACAGTATCAAATTTACGCCATGCTTTTACGGCATTATTTACGTCCTGATGCCTTGTAAACATCGATCCAGACGCCATGTAAGCCACTCTCATGTGTGGAAGTTTGATCTTAGAGCCATCATAATCTATCTCTTTGCCAGGATTTTGCAAAGCTTCGATTGATCTTGAAGATGGGATGGTTACGTTTTTAAATTTCTTCCATGGAGCACCATCTACGTTTTCATATTTCTCGCTTATCCTAGTGCTGATACCTTTTAGAGCAGGTGCTATCTTATCAGTGCTGCCGTTTCCGTAGTAGAGGTTAAACTCAAATCCAAGACCCTCTTTACCGATGTGGCCAAGCATCGCACTAAGAGTTACGATACCCCAAAAGCCCATCTCGCCGTGATCTTGTCTTTGAAGAGATCTGCCAGCGATAATAGTGCTTGGCTCTTTTGCAAGCACTGTTGCAAATTTAGCGATATCTTCAGCTTTTACACCGCAAATTTTACTAGCCCAGTTGATATCTTTTACCACTTTGTCGGTTGTACCAAGCAGATAGTCTTTAAATTTATTAAAACCAACTGTGTATTTTTTTATAAATTCCTCATCATAAAGCTTGTTTTCATATAGGTAGTGGCACATGCCAAGCATCATTGCTACGTCAGTGTTTGGACGAACGATGATAGCTTCAGAGCCAAGGTATCTTGTGGTGTCGTTTTTAAAGACGCAAACGCTATAAGTTTTTATGCCTGCCTCTTTTATCTTTTTGATGCCAAGATAGCCATCGTGTGTTGGTGGCTGCCATGAAATTTGACCAGTTACAAGCGGATCAGTACCCCAAAATACAATGTTTTTAGCATTTTTAACCATAGCTTCCCATTTTGTAGGAGCGTCATAAACCGCACTATTTCCAAGAACATGAGGCATGATGACAAGGCCAGCTCCAGTTGAGTAGTCGCCGCTCTCTTCGACGTATCCGCCAAGCACTTTTAGCATCCTGTGACCAACAGTTCTGCCCCAGCTGATCTTACCACTACCGCCCCACCAGTAGCACTCGCCGTAGATGCTCTCAGGGCCATATTTGTCAAAATTTTCTTTTAAGGCTCTTGCAGCAAGGTCAAGTGCTGTATCCCAGCTAACACGTACAAATTCTTCTTTGCCACGAAGCTCACTTTTTGCTGCGCCTTTTGCCTTTAAGTAGCTTTTTCTTACGTACGGATAGAGTACGCGACTTTCATTTTGGATGAGATCTGGCAAGCTATTATTCATTGTATTTGGAAATTTATCGCCCTCAAATGGATCAACGGAGACGATTTGATTTGAGTTGGTATTTGCCCAAAATAGACCAAATCTATTTGCTCCAAAAGTTTTGTTTTGGTCAAAAATAGTTTTTGTCACGCCCTCTATCTTGTTTGCCTGCGCTGCAGTGGCTGCAAGTGCAGAAAATTTTATGAAATCTCGTCTTTTCATATTTTCTCCCTTATGAAAATTTATTTTACTTTTTTGGCATTGTGTTGTAAGTATTTGAGCACTAAATTTAGGTCAGTTTCATCTAGTGCTACAAATTTCGCATCGACCATTCCAGCTAAATTTGCTGGCCACTGAGCCGCTGTAAAGCTATTTGGCTCATGAAGTCTATGACACGCAGAGCAGGTCTCTTCATAAATTTGTTGTGCTTTTACGTAAAGCTTTTTTGTGTCGCCACCAAGTGCGTCATTTGGCACTTCGTAAACACCCTCTGCTTGGTACCAAACCTCGCCGTAGTCGTCTTCAAGGTCTTTTACTTTTTTGAAATTTGCCTCACTCTCGTCATTAAAAGCTACAAAAACTTCAGGATCTTCTACGCTTCTTTGAAGCTGGGCTAAGTAGTTTGCCGATACGACGCCACTAACCTTGATCTTACTCGTTTTATCACCTTTTTCGACGACTTCAACTGGTGTTAAAACCTCGATCTTTCCTATCATCTTGCCATCTAGCGTTATATTGGCATCTTTTGCGATGACATCGGCACTAAAAGCAAGACTACATGCTAAGACAGGGGCTAAAAATAGCATTTTCATGTTGCAATCCTTAAAAATAAAATTTAAAAAAATCTTATAACCTAATGGCTTAAAATTACATTGTTATATTTAGCTTTATTTAAGAAAGTTAATATTCATTTTTATTAAAAATAAGATTTGGCAGAAAATTTATCAATGAGTTTTATTGGATGGCTTAATTGCTGAAGGTATAAGTAAAATTTTTCTAGCTTACAAGCTCTGTAAAAATTTTAATTATGGATCTAGTGAAGTAAAAATTTAACCTTACTTCACTAGCTACTATAAAAAAGTATGGCAAAGCTTTTATAAACTTAAAAACATAAATTAGTAAACTTCTTACAGAATTCAAAAACATACTAAAAGTTACTACTCTACATTGCTAGCTATGTTAAGACTTTCTAGAGTTTTATCGTTTTAAAATTTTTTATCAAAACGCCTTATTATCAATTTAACAGCTTTGCTTATCGCCTAGCTCGCACGCCTTTTTTCGCATTTGCCTTGCCTTTTTCGCGTCTTTTTTTACTTGCTCGTATCTGTTTTCGTTGAAATTTCCCTCGTACAGCCACGCCGCTCGCGCACAGCCGCCTACGTAGCCTAGCTTACACGAGCGCTCGTAATACTCCATCATCTCGCCTATATCGCCTCCCGTTCGCTCTATCATCCAGCCCACGTTGTAGCATCCGGGAGCGTATTTTTTGTTACATAGGGTATTGTTTATCGCAAACGACTGCACCTCGTCGCCCAGCTCTTCTTGCATAAAATTTGCCAGCGCCAAGCAACCCGGCAAATACTCGTAAAGGACGCAGCTAGCCTTGTAATACGCGCTAATCTTGGTCTCGCGCTCGCTCTTGTCCGCAGCTTTTGCTAGATTATTTTTATAAAGTTCGCCAAGGTAAAAGCAGCCCTCGCCGTCTCCTTTGGCGCAAGCTAGGCTAAATAGCCCCTCCGCCGCGCCGTAGTCTTGCTTTAAGTTAGCCGCTACCATGCCTGCTTGCACGCACTCTTTGGTGGCGTTTAGGTCGGGATTTTTGCATTTTTTGAGCTTTTCTAGCGTATCTGCGGCTAGCAATGGCGAAAGACCAGGCTCGCTAGCGAATAAATTTATCGCCGCAAATAGCGCAAACAATAAATTTTTCATTTTTATCCTTTAAATTTACCTAACCCCGCGCTTTGGCGATGCAAGCGGCGACGGCATCCATCAAGGCGCCGCGAAATCCGCCCTTTTCAAGCGCGGCAAGTCCCTCGATTGTGGTTCCCGCGGGCGAGCAGACCTCGTCTTTTAGCGCGGCCGGGTGCTTGCCGCTTTGGATCAGACGCGCCGTCCCTTCTACGGCTGCCGCAACGGCGTCGTAGCAAAGCTGTCTAGGCAGTCCGCCCCGCACGCCGGCATCGGCCGCAGCCTCGATAAAGGCGCACGCATACGCGGGCAGGCTTCCCGCGACGCCCGTAAATGCGGCAAAACCGGTCTCGTCTATCTCGTAAATTTTACCGATTTTAGCGATTATCTCGCGCACGGTCTTGCGCGCTTCATCGCTAAAACCCGCATCAAAGCAAAGAGCCGTGGCCGACGCTCCGATGCTAGCTGCGACGTTTGGCATCGCGCGAGCGATATAAACGCCCTCGCCAGCGATTTGCCTAGCGCGCTTTATGTCAAAACCCGGCGCCAAAAGAAGCAAAATTTTGCCCGCAAGCTCGGGCGCGATCAGGCGCAAGATAGCCTCGTAGCTAGCGGGTTTAGTAGCCAGCACGACCGCATCCGCTTCGCGCGCTAGATCCGTTTCGTTCGCGGCTATTTTTATGCCAAATCTTTGCCGCAAGGCTTCGTTTTTGCTTCTAGCACAGGCTATGATTTCAAATTTCGCCTCTTTTTCATATTCGCGCTGACTCGCGTTTTTATCCGTTTGCGCTAAATTTTCCGCCCTTTGCATCTCGCTGCCGCCTAATTTTTGCTCGTCCTCGGCCGAGCTTGCCCCGTCGGGTTGCGCGCGCCAAAGCGCCTCTATCATCGCGCCGCCCATATTTCCGCCGCCGATGAAGCCTATTTTTACGTTTTTCATTTCGCCGTCTTTTTTAGAGTGCCGATTTTGACCGCCTTGCCGGCAAGCGCCTCGCGCATCGCCGCACTATCCGCCCAAATAGCGCCCGTAACCTGCCCGGGCATCAAGGTATAAACGCCGCCCGTCTGCACCTCGTCGCTAGCCTTAAAGTCGTTGCCCACGACCAGCTCATAGACGTCCTTCGTGTCGTTTTCAAATTTGATCGCCGCTTTTAGCGTCGGCGCTTCGCCCTGTTTTGCCGCGCCCGCATACTGCTCGAGCATGTTTTTGCTAAGCTTGCCGTAGACGCCACCGTCTGGGCTTAGATATATCCGCACGGCGCGCTTGTCCGAGTTTTTGCCGCCCTTTTCGCCCTTGCCGGCGCTAACGCTCATCTCGTAGGCGGTTTCTCCCGTCGGAAAATCCTTAAATTTAGCGTCCGGGACGAAAATGCGAACGTTGTCCGTTACCGTCTTCGTTTCGTGCGTCTGCGGCGTTATGCCAGTTAGCACGATCGTGGATTTCACGTCCGCGCTCTTGTCCAAAACAAGCGCCGAGATCGGCATGCGCGTGAGCAAGGTCGTCTCATAGCAACCGCTAAAAATAAACGCCGCGGCAAGAGCTAAGATAAATTTTAGTTTTTTCATCGGTTTCCTTTAAATTTTCGCCGATTCTAGCATAAACTAAGCATTTTTGTATTGATTATATTAAAAGTAAAAATAGAAAAGTAAGTATGGTATTTTAAAGCATAAATAGTTTTAAGATTGATAAATTTTAATCGTCTTAAACAAAGCCAACTTAAATAAATAATGCAAAAAAATATGAGAAATTTATAGAAATTTATTTGCTATTTTTAGAGTTCAATTATTAGCCCCTTTACAAAGGGGCTAAAATGATAAAATTTGATTAAAGTTTTGCTTTTCTTTTACGCTCTGTTGGGTCTAAATAGCGCTTGCGAACGCGGATATTTATAGGCGTAACCTCGACTAGCTCGTCATCTTCTATCCACTCTAGCGCGCGCTCAAGGCTTAGCTTTCTAGGTGGCACTAGCTTGATCGCATCGTCGCTACCGCTTGCACGCACGTTTGTTAGGTTTTTGCCCTTGATAGGATTTACGTCAAGGTCGTTTGGACGGCTGTGCTCGCCGATGATCATACCCACATAGACTTTTGCTTGCGGATCAAGGAAAAGCACACCACGATCTTGCAAGTTAAATAGCGAATAAGCAAGCGTTACGCCGTTTTCCATCGAAACTAAAGCACCATTTGTTCTATGCTCGACGGTACCGCTAAGTGGTCTAAACTCCAAAAAGCTGTGGTTCATAACGCCCTCGCCCTTTGTGTCAGTTAAAAACTGACTTCTAAAGCCG
Organism: Campylobacter concisus; assembly: GCF_003048575.1. Taxonomy (NCBI): domain Bacteria; kingdom Pseudomonadati; phylum Campylobacterota; class Epsilonproteobacteria; order Campylobacterales; family Campylobacteraceae; genus Campylobacter; species Campylobacter concisus. Next base: position 71,869 of record NZ_PIRZ01000004.1, read on the forward strand.
ATAAGTCCGCGCGCTGGAATCTCAAACTCGATCCTTGTTTGGCCATCGCCTGTTGGGTTCATAGAGACCATTTCAGCCTTTCTTTTGCCTAGTTTTTCTATGACTGTGCCTGTCGTATCATCAGGTGCATCGATTACCAAAAGCTCATATGGCTCGCATTTTACGCCGTTTATCTCTTTTACGATGACCTCAGGTCTGCCAAGTAAAAACTCATAACCCTCTCGGCGCATATTTTCAGCCAAAATAGTAATCTGAAGCTCACCACGGCCACTTACTTTAAATTTGCCCTCGCCGATGTTTTCGTATTTCATCGCGATATTTGTCTTCATCTCGTTTGCAAGGCGCTCATCGATCTTGTTTGATGTGACGTGTTTGCCTTCAGTGCCTGCTAGTGGGCCGTCATTTACAGAAAATACAACGCTAAGTGTTGGTTCTTCGATGTGGAGAGGATCTAGTGGATGAGGGTTGTTTGGATCAACAACGCTATCACCAACGTCAAGCGCATCAAAGCCAGCGATCGCTACGATGTCGCCAGTACCAGCTTCGTTAATATCGGTTCTTTCAAGACCCATAAAACCAATTAACTTTGAAATTCTACCAGTTGTCTTTGTGCCATCAGCCTTTGCAAGCATGACATTTTGGTTTTTAGATATCTTGCCGTTAAAAATTCTCGCAATACCGATCTTACCGACGTAATTATCATAATCAAGCGTGAAAACTTGAAGCTGAAGTGGGTTTTCATCACTACCGCTTGGAGCTGGCACATGAGCCAAGATAGTCTCAAAAAGTGGCTGCATATCTTTGTTTTCATCGCTTAGTTTTAGCTTTGCGTAGCCATTTTTAGCAGCGGCATAAACGACTGGAAATTCTAGCTGCTCGTCATTTGCGTCAAGTGCGACAAAAAGGTCAAAAATTTCATTTATAACGCGGTCTGGATCACCTGCTGGTTTATCTATCTTATTTACAACGACGATTGGACGAAGCCCTAGTGAGAGTGCCTTTTTGACGACGAATTTAGTTTGTGGCATAACGCCCTCTTGCGCATCAACAAGTAGTAAAACGCCATCAACCATCTTAAGAACACGCTCAACCTCACCACCAAAGTCGGCGTGGCCTGGGGTGTCAATGATGTTGATCTTTGTATCTTTGTAACGAATGGCGGTGTTTTTAGAAAGAATCGTGATGCCACGCTCTCTTTCGATGTCGTTACTATCCATTACACGCTCGCCAAGGTTTTGATGCTCGTTAAATGTTCCTGACTGTTTCAAAAGCTCATCAACCATTGTTGTTTTACCGTGGTCGACGTGTGCGATAACGGCTATATTTCGTATCTTTTCCAAATTTTTCTCCGTTTATTAGTTTGCTATTTTTCGTTTGTCAGTTTTAAAATAGGGGCAGATTATAGCCAAATTTTTATAAATTTTAAGCTGATATCAAGAAATTAATTTTTGGAATAGATTTTGCATGTTTGGCATTAAGTTTAAAAATTTGAAAGGTTTAAATGCAAGCTTATACAGCGAAAAACAACGTAGATTTGCTGGCTCCTGCTGGGAATAAAAAACCGTCTGTTTCTAAAAAATCTCAAAACAACGGCGAATTTTTGTCGATGGTTTTAGATGCAGCTGCGAGCAAGGCAAATAGCGGCCAAAAAATCACTGAAAAAGATGTCAAAGAGATAGTAAAAACGGTTACCACTCAAAAAGAGACACTGCAAAAAGCACAAAGCGAAAGCGCGGCAAAAATTTCAACCGCACTTGAAGAAAATTTGGACGAAAACACAAAAAATGAGCTTTATGAAAATGCAAATTTCATGCAGCTTTTGCAAGTTTTAGAAATTCTAAACGGCAATGAAAAAGTAAGTAAATTTCCAAATTTCAGCGACAAAATAGCGAATTTTTTAAGTGTGCCTGAAAACGTTGAAGAGCTTAGCAATGTTAAAAGCGTTAGCGATCTTATCGACCTTGCTAAGAAATTTGACCTCGGCCTTGAAAATATAGAAATTTCAAACGAAGATGTGCCAAAACTAAATGAGATGTTTAAAAATTTAGGCAAGAAAGAATTTTTCACACCGATAAAGACCGAAGAGAAGCCTTTTTACCTAAAAGAGCTAAAAAATGAGGTCGAGCAAACCATCATTAAAAATGAGCCAAAAGAGGTCGTAAAGCTTGATACTTTGTTAAAAGAGGTAGTGGTAAATCCAACTAATGAAGTTAAAAATTTAGTAAAAGAAGAGCCTAAAAAGCTAGATAGCGAAGTAAAGCTTGATGATGAGATAGTGGATGTTGAGCCAGAGGAGCAGCCAAAAGAGCCAAAAGTAAAGGTAAATTTACAAGAGCAAAAGGCGCAAAAAACTCCAACTCTCGAGTCACTACTCTTCCCTGAAAGAGAACAACAAAAAAATGAGAATTTAGAGAGCAAAGAGACATTTAATAGCGATAATAAATCAGAACTAAATCAAATGGTAAAAGATATCGCTAGTAGTGCTAAACACCAGCTTCAAACAAAGGCTGAGATAAAAGAGACGCTTAGTAACTTCTCTTCTACGCTAAAAGAGCAGGTGCAAAATTACAAAGCTCCGATCACTCGTTTTAACATAACGCTTAATCCACTAAATTTAGGCGAGGTTGAGATCACGATGGTAAATCGTGGCAATAACTTACATGTAAATTTTAACTCAACCACGGCTACTATGAATTTATTTTTACAAAATCAAGCCGAGTTTAAAAATAGCCTTGTAAATATGGGATTTACCGAGCTTGAGATGAATTTCTCAGATCAAAATCAAAGACAAGATAAAAAAGAACAAGCAAAGAATAAATACAGTTCAAATCAAAGCGATGAGAGCGAAAACACTCAAGCGGAACAAAGCTTACTTGAGCTAGTAATACCAAGATATATTTAGGAGAGATCATGGCTTCAGTTTCAGATATAACTACACAAACAACACAACAAAAAAATGCCGAGAAAAAGGCAAAAGCAAAGCAAGATGCGGCAGCTGGTACAGGAACTAATCCAAATGCACAGCTAGATAAAGATGCATTTATGAAGTTACTTTTAACAGAGCTTCAGTATCAAGACCCAACAAGTCCTATGGATACTGAAAAGATGCTCACACAAACTAGCCAACTAGCATCACTAGAGATGCAACAAAATACAAACTCAGCTATGAAAGAGCTTGTAAATCAATTAAAATCAAATGCAAATGCCTACGCTATATCAGCTCTTGGCAAAATGGTCTCAACTGGTTCAAACTCAGTTTTACTAACAGATGAGCAAAAAACTGTAAATTTTGCACTTTATTTTAAATCAGATCTTGCAAATGGTAAGCTTGAAATTAAAAATGCAAATGGAGAGGTCGTTCGTTCAATCGATATAAAAGATCTAAAATCAGGAGTTCGCAGAATATCTTGGGATGGCAAAGATGATTCTGGAAAACAATTACCAAACGGCGCATATACAGTATCTGTTAATTACACTGGAAAAGATGGTAATTCATACAAGACTCAAGTAGGTAGCTATCCAGTCGAAGCAGTAAAATTTGTAGATGGCAAAGCCATGATAAAAATCGCAGGCGAATATGTCCCAATGGATAAAATATCTGAATTTTACGAAGGATAAAAGCCATGATGAGAGGTTTTTACAACGGAATTAGTGGCATTAAAACACAAAGCTTTGGCATGGATGTTTGGGCAAATAATATTTCAAATATCAACAACGTAGGTTTTAAAGCTTCAATCCCTGAGTTTAAAAATTTAATCAATCAACATATGGCTTCTGCTGGAAGTGGTCCAACTAACAATCAAGTAGGTCTTGGAGCTACAAAACAAACAACAGCTTTAAAGATGACAAATGGTAGTTTTCAAAATACCGATAATAACTTTGACCTAGCCATAGGCGGTAAAGGCTTTTTTGGTGTCGTTGATAAAAACGGCAAAAACTACTATACAAGAACAGGTAGCTTTGATATAGACGCGGCTGGAAATTTAGTAGACAATAAAGGTAACCTGCTTCTTGGTACATTAACAAGTTTTACTCCAGTCACCCCAAGTGCTAATGCTCTTAGAAAATATGGTCAAACAAAAGGTACCACGCAGGCATTTACTGCAAAAGAAGAGGATCTAAAACTAGGCGATACTGGCTCACAAAAAGGCATAAATTTACCTCATTTTTTATTTATGCCAGCCAAGCAAACAAAAAATATAGATTTTAAAGGCAATCTAAACTCAAGTCTAATAACAAATAGACAAACAACAGCCATTGATGCGGCAAATTTTAATTATACGCTTGATAATACAAATAAAACTATCTCGCTAAATGGACAAATCCCACTAAGCCAGACAAACTTTGGTGCAAAAGCAGGCGATAGCGTAGTGGTAAAAGTAAAAGACGGCGATGGTAAATTTAGTGAGTTTTCAACCACACTAGAGAGCGATGGCAGCTGGCATATAAACAATAAAAGCCTAAAATTTATGGATTTTGCTAATTTAGATGTAAAGGCTGAAATTACGTCACTAGTTGAAGTGGCCAACAAAGAAAAACTAAGTTCAGAGATATATAACAGTGATGGTACAAAGAGCTTAGTAACTATAAATTTTACAAAGCAAATCCCTCAAGGTGGCAACCAAACTACATGGAATGCTACAGCTACGATAACTGATGCTAATGGTGTTGTACAAAATACAGCTATGGGAACACTTACTTTTGATGGTAGCGGCAGGCTTGTTACAAATACATTAACAAGCGTTGGAAACGTGGCTTTAAATTTTCTTGGCGATGGGGATGCAAATGTCTATAATGGCATAACAAGCTCGGCTAATTCAAAAAAAGACTTTGTCATAAAAGCAGATGGCTACGCCGAAGGAAATCTCTCAAAATATAGCGTCGATGATCGTGGAAATATTATGGCAAATTTTGACAATTCTCGCTCATTTATAGTTGCAAAAATAGCTCTATATCACTTCCAAAATGAGCAAGGCGTATCAAAAGTGGGTGACAATCTCTATGAAGCAACTCCAAATTCAGGTGAAGCATTTTTTTATAAAAATAAAGCTGGTGAGACCATTTATGGCTCACAAATTCTTGCAAATAAACTTGAAATGAGTAATGTCGATCTTGGTCAAGCGCTAAGTGAGGTTATCGTTACGCAAAAGGCTTATGAGGCTAGTGCAAAAAGTATCACAACAAGCGACGAGATGATTCAGACTGCTATTCAGATGAAGAAATAATTTTTATGCTAGTTGATGATTAAAAATTTAAAATGAATGATAATTTTAAGAATAGAGTTTAACTTCGTTTATTAAAAACTCATAAACTCTTTGTTGCACTAAAATTTCTTCCTCACAGCCACTCATCAAGCGACGAAGATGAGAAAAATCTATTTTTTTGGCGTATCTTTTGTGATCTTTTAGGTCTTTATCAATGCTTAAAAGTAGTGCATCAAGTGTGATTCTATCGTTTCTTTTAACTCTTACTACATACTCTTTAACAGTTTGGATCAAAAAGTCTTTTCTTGTTTGGTCATTTTCATAAATTTCACTTACGATGTCGTTTAAAACGTAAAAATCATCTTCGTCTGGGTCAAATTTAGCTGAAATCATAGCAGCAAAAATTTTTGCACGAAACTCTAAAGACTTGTGGTGATAAATGAAAAAATCCCTAAAAGCCGATAAAAAACGAAGTTTGATTTTTCCTGGCATTGCCCTACTTTTCGTGAAATTTATGTGAGATTATATACTCTTAAAGCTAAATTTTTAAAAATGTAACTATAAAACAAAATTTAAGTATAGTTTCTGTATGATTGCGAAGCTCCTTCTTAGACCTGTGCAATGCTTTTTATGAGCACCGCTTCAGGGTGGGAACACAGCAGAGCACTTATATTAAGTGTGTGCCGCAGTTATCTGAGAGGGGGTCTTTCTAAACCAAAATGCTCATTAAAATCATCGCAAATTTCTAAAAAATCTACTCCGTCAATCTTAGGTTTTTCACTAAAAAATTTATACATATTATTAAAGCCATCAGTTAGCTCTTTTGACTTGACGCCGTAGCTTATAGAAATTCCGGCTTCTATGTAAGCTGAGAGCTTGTCGCAGTATTTTAGCGCTTTGCCGTCTATTGGGTTAAATTTATCCTCATTTACATTTTCCATTGTACCTTCATGGCAGATGATCTTGCACTCATATGTTCTATTTTCAAACTCATCTTTTATAAATTTCTCGCCATCTTTTCTGATGCCAAGGATGTAGCTAAACTCATCTTTGATCTTTTCAGGCACAAATGGCAAAATCCTCTCATCGATAAGCCTCATCTCATACTCGCTGATGATCTCATTTAGCCCCTTTACGCCGTACTTTACAGGGCTAATGATGTCGCGTGTGAGGCTCTCTGGTAGGTCGTGAAATAGTGCGCAAAAGAAGTTATTTTCTAGGCGTTTTTTGCAAGCTTTTGCTTTTAGCGAATAAAAATAGCTAAGTATCGCAACTACTAGCATATGTCCTAAGACCGCAGTTTCAGGGATGCGAGGCGTTTGCGCCCAGCGCTTTTGAAACCTTAGCCTACCGCTTAGATCAACTAAGCGGGCTAATTTTTGATTCATAGCGATCTTTCTAACACCAATTAGCTCATAATAATCCTCCATCTCCTCTTCAACCTTCGCCTTAAGCTCGTCGATATCGCTTAAAAATTGGCTCGTTTGATAGACGATAGAAAATTCCCACCTCGTGGCAAGATAGCTCGCTGCTTTTAGTATAAGGCGCTCTTTTTCGTGAGTTTTATCATTTTTAAAGTGGTTTTTAAATCTCTCTAAAAATTTGCCATCTTCGATTTCTGAAATCAGCCCCTCTAGGTTGCTTAAGACCCAGCTATTTATCTGTTCTTTTTTTGTCTTTTGTATGTGATGAAAGACATCTGGTCGTATGTCTGTGACTACAACCCTACTTAAAAACTCAAAAATTCCAGCCTCAATGATATAGTTCATATCGGCGTCTTGCTCTTGTTTTGCAATGAAATAAGCGATGATAAATTTATGAGCCTGCTTGTCAAGCTCAACTAAATTTGCCATCTTTGGATAGTCGTTCCAACGTGATATAGATGCTGCTTTAAAGATATGTTCTATAAGCTTAGCACTTATCATTATTTATCCTTTTTGACTACTTTTGGCTTCTTATCATCTGCGTAGCTTATCTTTCTAAAGCCCTCTTTGTTTGAGCTTCTTCTTGGTTTGTCATCTTTTTGAAATTTATCATCTCTGCCACCTCTGCTGCCACCAGCTCTACTGCTGCCCCTGCTACTGCCACGATCACTCGTACTACGTCTTTCACGTGGCTTATCACCAAAGCTACTTCTCTCTCTAGTTCTTGGAGTAAATTCTTTCTCCTCAACTGGCTTTTTCACCACTAGATCAGAGCTGATCTCGATAACTGTATGGACATTTCCACGTGGGTTAAAGTCACCAACTATCTTCATAAATTTAGGCTCAAGTTTTTTCTCTAAAACAGAGTAAATTTCATTTATACTATCTTCGTGGCTGATGTTGCGGTTCATAAAGCTATTTATATAAAGCTTTATCGCTTTTAGCTCAACAACAAGCTTGTTTGGTATATACTCAAGATATATCGTCGCAAAGTCAGGATAACCAGAGCGAGGGCAAAGGCAACAAAATTCAGGCAGAGTGATCTTTATGACATAGTCCCTTGTTTGCTTATTTTCCCAGACCTCAAGGTCACTCTCCACGTCAAATTCTTTCAAAATTTTCTCGCCGTATTTCATCTCTATCTCTAGCTCTTCGCTCATTCTTTATCCTTTATTTTTTGCTAATTAGGTCAAATTTAAATTTGATCACCTTTTATATATCTAAGTGTTTAACGTCTTTTGCGTGGTCTTGGATGTAATTTCTCCTTGGTTCGACCTCATCGCCCATGAAGAGATTAAACGTGTCAGAAGCACTTATAGCGTCGTTTATATCAATCTTTAAAAGTCTTCTATTTTCAGGGTTCATAGTTGTCTCCCAAAGCTGCTCAGGGTTCATCTCACCAAGACCTTTATAGCGCTGGATATATGCACCTTTTTTCGCATTTTTCTCTACTTCATCAAGCACATCTATAACGTCACTATGCAAGTCTAAGCCGCGCTCTTTTATCTTTTGGCTAATGTAAAGTGCCTCTTCATAAAGTGGGTTTGTGAATAAATTTTCATTTACCACAAGCTCTTCTAGGCCACTTTCAGTTTGCACATAAATTCTAATCTCATCTTCGCTAACATAGTGGTTTAGGATATTGTGACCCTCAGCTTTTAAGAAATTCTTTAAAATTTCAAAAATTTCATTGTAGCTTTTTGAGACGATGTCTGGATTTTCTATCATATAGCGGATCGCTGAAAGGACGTTAAAGCGTTTTTCAAGCTCTTTTAAGACGCTTCTATAAGCTGCAACGATCTTTAAAAAGTCAATCAAATCCGTACTACCGATACCCTCTATATCAACGCCTTCGATACCAGTTTCGATAAGAAATTCATTTAATGCCTTTTCATCTTTTAGATAAATTTCTTTCTTGCCTTTTTTATAGCGATAAAGTGGTGGCTGAGCTAGGTAGATGTGGCCGTTTTCTACAACTTTATTTAAAAATCTAAAGAAGAAAGTTAAAAGCAGTGTCTGGATGTGACTACCATCGACGTCGGCATCGGTCATGATGATGATCTTATGATATCTAAGCTTCTCAGCGTCAAATTCATCTCCGATACCGCAGCCTAGCGCTGTTATCATATTTTTTATCTCATCAGACTTTAAAATTTTATCTAGTCTTGCCTTTTCAACGTTTAGAATTTTACCCTTAAGCGGCAATATCGCTTGAAAAACCCTATCACGCCCCTGCTTTGCTGAACCGCCCGCAGAGTCGCCCTCCACTAGGTATAGCTCGCTAATTACTGGGTCTTTGCTCTGGCAGTCAGCTAGTTTGCCAGGGAGCGTACCTACACTCATACTCTCTTTTTTGCGAGTTAAATCCCTAGCTTTTTTAGCGGCTTCTCTACCACGAGCTGCCATTAGAGCTTTATCCATTATCGCTCTTGCTTCGATAGGGTTTTCTTCAAAATACTTTGTAAGCACGTCAAAAACCATCTTTTGAACGATAGGTTTTACGTAGCTTGAGCCTAGTTTACCCTTTGTTTGTCCCTCAAACTGAGGCTCTGGCACTTTTACGCTCACAACAGCAATAAGTCCCTCGCGGATATCTTCGCCAGTTATCTTTGTATCTTTTTCACGTGCAGCAGCGTTTGCTTGAACATAGTTTGTGATGACTCTTGTAAGGCCCGCTCTAAAGCCTGCCTCGTGCGTACCACCATCTGGAGTTTTGATGTTATTTACAAAGCTTAGTAAATTTTCACTATAAGTGTCGTTGTAAAGAAGGGCAAAATCAACCATAACATCATCTTCGCCGCCGCTAAATGATACTGCTTTACTAACAGCATTTGCCTTATTCATATCAGTTACAAAGCTCTCTAACCCGCCCTCAAAATGAAAGCTCTCGCTTCTGCCATTTCTTTGATCTTTAAAATTTATAGTTATCTTTGGGTTTAGATATGCTAGCTCGCGAAATCTCTTAACTAAAATTTCATCGTCAAATTCAGTCACTTCAAATATGCTATCATCTGGCCAAAACTCAACTTGCGTACCTGTGCGGTTTGTAGTTTTTATAACTTCAAGATCGCTTTGAGGAATACCTTTTGCAAATTCTTGTCTGTGAAGTTTTCCATCACGTTTGATATTTACGACTAGCTTTTTAGAAAGTGCATTTACGACAGATACACCAACGCCGTGAAGACCGCCTGAGACTTTATAAGTATCCTTGTCAAATTTACCACCAGCGTGAAGAACAGTTAAAACAACAGTCGCAGCTGAAATTTTCTCAGTTGGGTGCATATCTACTGGGATACCACGGCCATTATCGCTAATGATCGCTGAGCCCTCACGTGTAAGCTCAACATCTATCGTATCGCAGTATCCTGCCATCGCTTCGTCGATAGAGTTATCAACTACTTCATAGATCATGTGGTGAAGACCGCTTATGTTAGTATCACCTATATACATGCCTGGGCGTTTTCTAACTGCCTCAAGTCCTTTTAGTACTTTAATATTTTCTGCGCCGTAATTATTTTCCATAACCTAGACCTTATTTTATAAATTTATTGGCATTATCACTGTTGTTAGTTCCTTTGAACTTACAACAAATGCCAACGAGCTTTCATTAAATCCAAGCTCAAAATTTTCATCTTCGATACTAGTTAAGAAATCAAGCAAGTATCTATTTTTTATGCCTATAAAGAATTCATCTTCTAAGCCAGTTTGATAATCAATCATAGTTTTTGCTTCAGAGTTATCTTCTATAACACTTTCAAATGTTATATTGTCTTTTGAAAAAGTTATTTTCATTGTATCACTTAGCATTGAGATAGTTTTTATACCCTCTATCATCTTATCTCTACTTAGCTGAAGTCTTTTTCTTACCTCTTTTGGTATTACACGCTCGTAATCTGGGAATTTACCATTTATAAGTTTTGTGAAAAATTCAAAATTTTGACTTTGAGCGATTAAGATATTTTCATCATAGTAAATTTCTATCTTGTCAAAAAATAGTTTTTGTATTTCATTGATAGCTTTTTTAGGGATTATTAGTGAAAATTCTTTTTCAGTTGGTGTTTGAAATCTAAATACACTAAGCCTTCTTGTATCAGTACCAACGATATTTATAAAGTCTTTTTTAATATCAAGAAAAGCTCCGTTTAGTTCAAATTTTGGGTTATTACTATCAATACTTGGTAAAATTTTCTTTAAACTTCTTCCTAACATAACAGCATCAACATCAAATTTTGATTTGCCCTCAATCGTTGGAAATTCTGGAAAATCTTCAAATTTATACATTGGAAGTTTGTATTTTGAGTTTTTTTGTTTTATATAAAGATAGTTATTTACAGTTTCTAACATAACTTCTTCGTCTTTTAGACTTTTTATAATGTCAAGTAGTTTTTTACCATTTGCAGTTGCATAACCTTGATCAACGATTTTTACATTACTTAGCTTATATGCTAGTCCTATCTCATGATCAGTTGCTTTTATATTTAAAACTCCATCTTTTGCTGAGATATAAATATGAGAAGTTATAGCACTAAGATCTCTTTTTTCAAGATATGGATTTGTATTTGTTACTATGCTTTCAAGCATATTTTTGTTTATTAAAACTTTCATTAAAAACTTCCTTCTATTTTTAAATTTAATTTTTTTGTTTTAGTAGGTGATGTTAAAAAGTGAAAAGTACTTTTAAACATCGAAATACAGCTATTTAAAATGTGAAAGATTATATTTTCTTTTTCACATTTATTCACAAATTTCATATTGTATTTTATCCTTTTGTCAAAATTTTGTTTTTTAATTCAGTAACTTTTAGACTAAAAATTTCATTAGTTTGTATTAGCTCATTTATCTTTTTAATATTATGACTAACGGCACTGTGATCTTTCATACCAAAATAGTTTGCGATTTGTGGCATTGAGTTTGTTGTAAGCATCTTTGCAAGATATATGATGATTCGTCTTGCTTCTACGATATTTGTAACTCTTGATTTGCTTTTTATATCACTTTGTTTGATATTTAGTTCTTTGCTAACTATTTCAACGATAGTATCGAAATTTATATTTTCACGTTTTTCTTTGATCAAATCTTTTAATATACTTTTTGCAAGATCAAGTGTGATCTCTTCTTTCATAAGAGTTTTAAATACGTTTAAATTTATGATAGCTCCCTCGATCTCACGGATATTATCTCCCATGTTTGTAGCTATGTAGTTTATGACCTCTTTATTTAGATCGATTTTATCAAATTCACATTTTTTGATGATGATGGCTATTTTTGTATCAAGTTCAGGCGGCGTAATATCAGCCATAAAAGCCTTATCAAATCTTGAAATCATCCTATCTTCAAAGCCTTTTAGTGTCTTTGGAGGTCGATCTGAAGTCATAACTATTTGACCATTTTTTGCTAAAAGTTCATTATATGTGTTGAAAAATTCCTCTTGGATTTTATCAGTTTTACCAAGAAACTGCACATCGTCTATTAGTAAAACATCGCAGTTTCTATATTTTTCACGAAATTTTGGCATTGAGTGGTTATTTATGTGACTGGTAAAATCTATCATAAATTGTTCGCTAGTTACGCAAATAACGGTTTTTCCTTTATTTAGGCAGTGATTTCCGACTGACTGGAGTAAGTGAGTCTTGCCAAGTCCCGTCGTGCCATATATAAAAAGTGGATTATAAAGTACGCCAGGTTTTTCAGCGGCTGCTTTTGCGCTTAAAAATGCGTATTGATTTGACGCTCCACAGACAAAATTTTCAAATGTGTAGCTTGGATTTAAAATGCTGCTTTGTGTTTTTATCTGCTTAACATTTATTTGATTTTGTTTTGATACCTTGCTACTTTTAGTAGATGAAATTTCTATATTTGGTTTTATGCCTGTTCTAACTTCATATAGATGAGCGATTTTATCAGCATATCTTGTATTTATAAATTTAGCCATCAACTCATTTGGTGCAGTAAATACGATAATATGATCGTCTGAAGCCTTTTCGTTAAATTTTAATTGTTTGATATAACTTTGGTATTCTTCAGGTGAAATTTGTGTTGAAAGATTTTCTAAAATTTCGTCTGCTATCAAATTTTTATGCCTTAAATTTCGAGAATTTTTATAGTGATACTATCTTAATTTTAATAAAACCTTTGTTAAACTCTGACAAACTTTTTCACATCGTGAAAAAGTCGTGAAAAAGTATTGAAAAGATAGTGATGAAAATTTTAGGAATCGATCCAGGTACGAAGAATTGCGGTTACGCGATACTTGAAAAAAATAAATTTAAAACTACTCTTCTTGAAGCAGGACTCATAAAAATAAAACCAAACACACTTCAATATCAAATCACCGAGCTTTGCGAGGGGCTTGATCTCATCTTTAAAAATCATAAATTTGACGAGGTTGCGATCGAAGATATATTTTTTGCTTACAACCCAAAAACGGTTTTAAAGCTCGCTCAGTTTCGAGGAGCACTTAGCCTTAAAATTTTACAGCTTCATGGTGATTTTGCCGAGTATACGCCGCTTCAGGTAAAAAAAACTGTCACTGGCAAGGCCAAAGCTGATAAAGAGCAAGTGGCGTTTATGGTGAAGAAAATTTTAGGTATAAACAAAGAGATAAAACCACTTGATATCACCGATGCGATTGCGATCGCGCTAACTCATGCAAATAATTTAAGAATAAGCTAAATTTTGATAGGAAAAAGATGGCAATAGTAAAAGCATTATTAATCGGCGAGGTGAAAAATTATGGCTCGCAAAGTGCGACTGATAAGCTAAATTTACCTTGGAGCTCAGCTATATTTAAAGTATCTCAAAATGGTGAAATTTTTGCAAATGAACTTGGCTTTGTGGGCGATAGCGTCGCTGATACAAAGCACCATGGAGGCCCAGAAAAAGCTATATTTGCAAATTCGTTTACAAATTACGCTGATTGGGAAAGTTTTTTAGGATTAAAAAATATGGCTTATGGTGCGATGGGAGAGAATTTATGCATTGATGGACTTGATGAGAGCTGCGTATATGTGGGCGATATCCATAAGGTGGGCTCGCTTGTGCTTCAAGTCTCGCAGCCTAGAAAGCCATGCTTTAAGCTCTCAAGAAGATGGGGCAATGAAAATATGGCTACTCATATCTTTGAAACCGGCTTAACTGGCTGGTACTACCGCGTCATCACACCAGGATCGTGCAAGGCAGGCGACGTGATAGAAGTTATAGAAAAAGATCCAGTTCATATGAGCATTTTAGAAGTAAATAGACTTTTTTGCGCTCCAAATAAAAATTTAAATTTACTAGAGAAATTTAACTCTCTCACCACTCTTCCAAAAAGTTGGTATAGTGACATGGAAAGACGTATTCAAGGTATTTATAGTACGGAATATATGAGAAATTTATAATAGTAAGTAAAATTTTTATTATTTTAATACCCACAAATACTCAAATATTATTAGGCTCGTGTAAATTTACATGGGCCTTTAAAATTTTAAACATTTTTTTCGCTAGAATTACCAAAAATTTAAAGGAGAAGATATGCCATTACTTGATAGTTTTTGTGTAGATCATGTAAAAATGCAAGCCCCAGGAGTAAGACTAGCAAAAAGTATGAAAACGCCAAAGGGCGATGATATCAGCGTTTTTGACTTGAGATTTTGCAAGCCAAATGAGGAAATTTTGCCAGAAAAAGGCACTCACACTTTAGAGCACCTATTTGCTGGTTTTATGAGAAACCACATAAATGGCAACGGCGTGGAGATCATAGATATTTCACCGATGGGTTGCAGGACTGGCTTTTATATGAGTGTGATCGGCACACCTAGCGAAGAAGCTGTAAAAAAGGCATGGCTAGCTTCGATGAAAGATATCTTAGAAGTCAAAGATCAAGATAAGATCCCAGAGCTAAATAAATTTCAATGTGGCACCTACAAGATGCACTCACTTGAAGAGGCACACGCCATAGCAAACAAAATTTTAGCCCAAGGTTTAGTCATCATAAATAACGAAGAGATCAAGCTTAACGTTGATTCTATGGGACTAAAAAAGCACTAATTTGAAGCCAGTAAAACAAGAAAATCAAGCCTATCTAAAAGAGCAAATTTTAACCTATCTTGGTAACAAACGCTCTCTTTTAGGCTTTATAGATCTAGGCGTAAAATACGCAAAAGACGAGCTTAAAAAAGAAAAGCTTAGCTGCTGTGATCTCTTTAGTGGAAGTGGCGTGGTGGCTAGATTTTTAAAGCAAAATAGCGAATTTCTAGTCGCAAACGACTTGGAGCTTTACAGCTTCATCACAAACTCATGCTATTTGCAAAACGCCACAAACGAGCTAAAAAATGAGATAAATTTCTGGCAAAAAAAGCTTGAAAAAGAGATAAAAAATAACCTTTCTGAGGGCTTTATAACAAGGCTTTACGCCCCACAAGATGATAAAAATATTACCGAGGGTGAGAGGGTTTTTTATACTAGAAAAAATGCCATTTTTATTGACACAGCAAGAAGGCTCATAGATGAGTTAGTGCCAGCTGAAATGAAAAATTTCTTCATAGCTCCACTTCTTTATAATGCAAGCGTACATGCAAATACAAGTGGAATTTTTAAAGGGTTTCATAAAAATAAAGAGGGTATCGGTCAGTTTGGTGGACGAGGACAAAATGCCATCTCAAGGATCACTTCTGATATAAATTTGACTAAGCCTATCTTTTCAAATTTTAATGTACCATTTGAGGTCTATCAAAAGGACGCAAATTTGCTCGCAAAAGAGCTTGATGGGCTTGATCTAGTCTATCTTGATCCACCTTATAACCAGCACCCATACGGCTCAAACTATTTCATGCTAAATCTCATCGCAAGCAACACTGAGCCAAGTAAAATTTCAAAAATTTCTGGTATCGCAAAGGACTGGAACAGATCAGTTTTTAATAAAAAGTCATCAGCAAGCGAGTCATTTTTCGAGTTGATAAAAAATTTAAAGGCGAAATTTATTCTAATTTCGTTTAACTCAGAAGGCTTTATCAACCAAGATGAATTTGATAAAAATTTAAACAAAATGGGCAAGGTTCATCTTCTTCGTAAAAAATACAACGCATACCGTGGTAGCAGAAATTTAAAAGCTAGAAATATCTACGTAGACGAGCTACTTTACATTTTACAAAAGTAAATTTACTGACATTTCATCACTTCTAAATCACAAACCACGCTAACGTAAATGTTAGTTTTGCTCATCATCTGGCAAGCATTTTTCAAAGATAAATTTATGTTCTTCAGGTAAGACATCGTAGATGGCATTTGCTAAATTTCTTATCTCCCAAAGGGCTGATTTTGAGCTTCTTAGAGAGATGAAATTTTGCAAGCTTCTAGCATTTATGCTCCATGTAAGCTCAGTTTTATAGCACTCTGGCAAGCAGTATTTGACGATGTCAAGGCTTTTTGTGGTTGAGGCTAAAATTTCGCGCAAATTTTCAAGCGCTTTTATGCTTGCATTATCGACTAACTCGTCATTTGTTAGCACGATAAATTTAGCCGCACGCTCAAACTGCCCTACTTCAAATTTTTCCTCTTTTTTTAGCTCTTTTAGTGTGTAGCGAGTTGATTTGACGCTTAGACTTGCTATGCGGTGGCGGGCTAGCTCTTGAAGTAGTGCGCGAGAGATGCCTTGGATGTAGAAGTTATAATATAGGTGCTCTAGCGTTGAAGCGTGTTTAAATTTATTGCCTACTCTATCTATTAGCTCAACATCTTTTTCTCCACCGTTGTCGCCTTTTTCAAAGCTTTGCCAGCATGTGCGGATCGCGTGAGAGCAGATATTTAGTGGAGTGTGATTTAGTAGTGTTACTTGCATTTTTTCTCTTTTGTAAAATTTTTTAGCATTTTACAAAAAGAAGGCTGATTTTATTTGTAAATTTAAAGCATAAATTTCAAAGGGAGACAAACGCTCCCTTTTGTAAAAGTATTAGTTATTATTGTTTTAATTGAAGAAGTGTATTTAGCATCTCATCACTTGTTGTGATCGTTTTTGAGTTTGCTTGGAAACCTCTTTGAATAACGATAAGATCTGTTAGCGCACGGCTTAGATCGACGTTACTAGCTTCAAGTTTTGAAGCTGCGATCGTTCCCTTATCGCCTGTGCCAGCTGCACCGATAACTGCTTCACCTGAGTTTGCGGTTTGTGAAAATACGTTTCCGCCCTCACTTTGAAGACCTTCGTTATTTGTAAAGGTAGCAAGTGCTACTTTAGCTAGGCCAAAGCTTTGACCATTTGAAAATGAGCCTATTATCGTTCCGGTCTCATCTATTTTTATGCCGTTTAATGTGCCGCCTGTGTAGCCATCTTGTGAGATTGACTCAGTTGATGAGTCTTTATCAAAGCTTGTTAAGCCGTTAAAGTCAGTTCCAAGACCAAAATTTAGACTAATGTTTTGGCCACTTTGTGAGCCGTTGTTAGCTGAAAATGTTATCGTTGCTGGGTGAAAACTTGCAAGTGAGCCATTTGCGTTAAATCTAGCTGTTCCAGTTATAACGTTATCTGGACCTTCACCTGTGTAGTTTATCTTAGCTGGCTCTGGTACTTGTATAACCATGCTCCACTCAGTTCCGCCATCTGTTGTAGTACCTGTCTTTGTCCATTTGATACTAACTGTGTGTTTTGAGCCAAGTGAGTCAAAAATTTCTGCCGTTGAGCCGTGGCTTGACATCATCATCTTTCCACTTGCTCTTAGAGCTTGGCCTGGGCTTAGTGCGCCATCAAGTGCTTTCATAATAGTTGTAAGTCTAACATTTTCATTTATAGCTGAGTTGTTTGTACCTTGAGCCGGCTTTGTAAGACCAGTTGTTGTCATATAAAGTGCATGATCTGCTACTTCATTTGATGGGTTTTCTAGTTGAAATTGACCTAGTTTATTTACAGTGATCTTTACGCCATCGTTTGTGTCATCGCCTGCAAGTGCTTGAAGTGCTGCGATACCAGCTGCGTGCTTTTGATCTGGAGTACCAGTAGCAGCGGCATATGCTGTATTATAAGCTGTTTGATATGCAGTGTTAGTTATGGCTGCTCCACCAGTTCCAGGTGCTATTCTATGTGCTGCGGTTGCTAGTTTTGCCGCATCAAGTGCATCTGAGTTCGCGTTTATTTGGCCATCGCCGTTGTAGTCAACGTGGTTTCTAGCATCTTCTTGCATAGCAGCACGAAGATCTTCTGTTGTTGTTACTTGTCTTGCGATTTTATCGTTATTTGGATGAACAGCTGTTGTTTGAGAACTCGTATAGACATATTGATAAGCTGTGATGATATCTTTATCAGCTAAACCAGTAACCGTATTTCCGCCATTTACTTTTAAATGGATATTTTTTGTCTCTTCAGTAGTGCCTGAGTTGTTTCTATTTATAAGTGTTAATTTATTGCCTTCTGAAATTTCAGCTCTAACGCCAGTTTTATTGTATTGAGCGTTGATCGCAGCTGCAACATCACTGATACTTGTTATTGTGTTAGCTTGAGATTTGATGTTTGTGCCATTGATTGTGATATCAAGTGTTGCTGCTGGGTTTATCTGTCCGATACTTTGTGGCAATCCACTTCCTACTGTAAATTTTTCGGTTTTAGCATTTGCATAGCTTACCCAGATACCTTGTCCATCTCTTAAAGCAAGGCCATTTCCAAGCTCATCAAATGTAACACCAAGATCGACACCACGCTCTGTTAAGCTTTGTTCTTTTCTTGAGTTCGTATAAAACTCATCGTTATTTGTATCATTTTCGTTGTGGACTTCATTTGCATTTAAAATTCCGTCATTGTTATAGTCACGTCCGCCAGCAACAGAGTCTAGTGAATAAATAGGAGTGCTTCTTTGTCCTATGGTGTTGCCTGAGTCAAGGTTGCCTTTTATCTTTACTTCTGTTGTGGCTCTTGCTGGAGTAGTAAGACCCTCTTTTATCACGATATTTTTTATAGGACCTGTTGAGTCAATAGTGCCAGTTTCTTCATCTCTTGTCCAGCCTTGAACGATATAACCACTATTGTTTACAAAATTTCCAGCTTTATCACGGACAAAGTCACCATTTCTTGTATAGTATCTTGTTGTTCCGCCATCTGGAGATACGACGAAGAAACCATTTCCTTGAAGTGCAAGGTCTGTTTGCTTATCAGTAGATGTTAGTGTACCTTGTGAGAAAATTCTTGTAGTTGAGTTTATAGTCGTTCCTAGACCTATTTGCATAGCATTTTGACCGCCTAGCTGACCTTGTGGAGCGGTAGCTACTCTTGGAGTTTGGCTTAGTATATCAGCAAAATTTGCACGGTTGTATTTATAACCATAAGTATTGACGTTTGCGATATTATTGCCTTCTACGTCCATGGCTATCTGGTGGGCTTGTAGGCCTGAAACACCAGACCAAAGTGATCTCATCATTGACTTATCCTTTTTGCATTTTAAATTTTTATATTTTCAAAAGCAAAAGATGTTCCAAAAATTTATATTGATAAAAAGGAGAAAAATAAAAAAGAAATTTGGCGTTAATTACGCCAAATTTTATCCAAGTATCATTGCACCTACGATACCACCGATGATAAGTGGGATATTGAAAAATACAAATGTAGGCACGCAAGTATCATATATGTGATTGTGTTCGCCATCAGCATTTAGACCGCTTGTCGGCCCAAGTGTGCTATCGCTTGCTGGGCTTCCAGCATCTCCTAGAGCTGCAGCTATGCCAACTAACAAGATGATGGCTGGTACGCCAAAACCAAGGCTAACGCATAGTGGCACATAGATAGAAGCTAAGATAGGGATCGTACCAAAGCTAGTGCCTATGCCCATCGTAACGAGAAGTCCGATAAGAAGCATCAAAAATGCTCCGCCTATCTTGCCGCCAGATACCAAGCTAGCGTATTTTACAAGCTCATCGATACCGCCACTCTCTCTTAAGATAGTGCCATAACCTGCAGCAACTAGCATGATAAATGCGATAAATCCCATCATAGCAAGGCCGTTATCCATGATCTTATCTACTTTTTTGTATTCGATACCGCCAAAAACGACCATAACCAAAAGTCCAAGTAGTGCGCCAAGAGGTAGCAGCTCAGTATAAATTTGCACACCAAAAGCCACAACTGCACCAGCTAAAACCGCCCACTCTTTTTTAGTCATCTCAAGGCTTTTTGCGCGCTCGATCTCATCAAGCTCTTCTTTTTCAAATTTTGAAGTTTTATAAGCTCTTTTTTTACCATAAAAAAGTATGGCAAGGATAAGTCCAATAAGCATCGAAGCACCACCTATCCACATAACAGAAGAGATATCAGAAATAGATGTAGTTATGCCGTTATTTGCTAGCTCTTTTTTTAAGATATTGTGAAAAAGCAGACCAAAGCCAACGCTAAGGCTTACATAAGGTGCTTGAAGACCAAATGTCAAAGCACAAGCCACCGCGCGTCTATCTATTCCCATTTTGTTCATAATAGCAAGAAGTGGCGGGATCAAAATAGGTATAAAAGCTATGTGAACTGGGATTAAATTTTGAGATAAGCACGCTATAAATGCGATAGTTAGTATAAAAATCACTTTATTTGAGCTAAGGAATTTACTCAAAGCATTTATCAAGATAGCAGTTAAATTTGTATTTGCGATGGCGGCTGCTAAAGCACCAAGTAAAATATAACTAAGCGATGTTTCAAGATTGCCTTGCATACCGCTTATGAGGCTTTGTGTAGTCTCTTTTAGGGCTGTAAATAGGCTATCGATTCCACCTGCAATGCCACTTTCAAATCCACTAAATCCATGCTTATACATTACTCCCGCAACAAGAGCAGAGATAAGGATAGAAAGCAAGATGTTAAAACGCAATAGACAAAGTATCGTCATTACCAAAATGCTAAAAACAACAGGGTTAAATATAAGCATGAGCGTCCTTTTTGTGAGTGTTGAGAGATTATACAAATGTGTGGCTTATTAAATTTTAAAAAGAGTGGCTTAAGTGGGCTTGTGTTAAGATTTTGAGTAAATTTTAAAAGGAAAAAACGATGGATTTAGAGAAAATTTATAAAGAGGCTGGGGCATATTTAGAGGGACATTTTTTACTAAGCAGTGGCAATCACTCGCAGTTTTATCTACAAAGTGCAAAGGTGCTTGAAGATCCAGCTTTGGCTGGAAAGCTAGCTGACGAGCTTGCCTGTGTGATAGAGAAATTTGGTATTAAATTTGATAGTGTTTGCTCGCCTGCGCTTGGAGGAATTTTAGCTGGTTATGAGCTCGCACGTGCGGCAAAGAAACGATTTATCTTTACAGAGCGAGTCGAAAAGGTAATGAGTCTTAGACGTGGTTTTGAGGTGAAAAAGGGTGAGAAATTTATCGTTTGTGAGGATATCATCACGACCGGCGGCTCAGCACTTGAAGCAGCGCACGTGATAGAGAGCCTTGGCGGCGAGGTAGTTGGCTTTGCAGCGCTTGCAAACCGTGGCTTTTGTAAGGTTACAAATTTAGACAATGAAGCTAAGCCAAATGCTAAACTACCAAGCGATAAGCCATTTTTTGCTTTAGGAAATTTTGAGTTTGAAATTTATGAGCCTGAGCATTGCCCACTTTGTAAAAATGGAAGCAAAGCGATCAAACCTGGAAGCAGAGGCAACTAAAATTTATACTATAAATATAGCTATCTTTCTTTTTTAAATTGATCGATAGCTAAAATTTTTAGAAAAATCCAAAAATAGTACTTATAGAAAAATTTTAATCAAGACTTCAAATCATTTCAACAAAAATTTATAGTTTAATTTTTAAAAGTAATCTGTCTTTTATATTGGTATGAATTATTTTTTAGATAATCTTATTTTTTAAGCTACCAAGTGATAATATCTGCTCAAAAAGCGAGATGAAGCTATGCAAGAATATGATATTTTAGACGTTTTATCAAATAAAAAGGTCCTTTGCCTTGAGGATGAAGAGGCGATTTTAAAAAACATTTGTACTTCGTTGGAGCTCTTTTTTGGAGAGGTAACAGGTGTGCAAGACGGCTGTGAAGCACTTGAGCTAGCTCTGAGTGATGCTTACGATGTTTTGGTACTTGATATAAGCGTGCCAAATATCGATGGCCTAGAGATCGCCAAAAAAGTAAGAGCGATCAATCAAAAAATTCCCATTGTGATTTTATCAAGCCACGTCGAGCAAGAGTATTTGTGGAGAGCAGTTGAGTTAAAGATCACAAGATATCTTGCAAAGCCATATGATAAAAAGTCATTTATAAAAGCCCTAGAAGACGTTGCTTTAGAGCTTGTTGGACGCAAGCCGACTCTTAGGCTAAATGATGAATTAGAATACGATTTTGGTAAAAAAGTACTTTATATAAATGGTGAAATTTCTCATCTAAGTAAGAGCGAAAGTAGGCTTTTAGAGTATTTTTTAAACAACAAAAATCAAACTATAACTTATGAACAAATTTTTGATTACATTTGGGAGTATGAGCAGCCAAGCAAAGAGGCGATAAAGACGATCGTAAAAGAGCTTAGAAGGAAGCTTGGCAAAGATGTGATTAAAAATTTATATGGTGTAGGTTATCTTTGTGAAATATAAATTTCAGCTAATCGTTAGTGTTTTTATCTTTGTTTATCTCTTAATATCCGCACTTGTTTTAAATTTTTATAATAATCTTGCAATGAAAGATGCCAAAAAAGAGGCGTATTATGTGCTTGAGAGTATAAATTCTGTAAGAGAGTACATTGCAGGCGTTCAGCGTCCGCTAATAGAGCAGCTAAAGCATGATGGCATTATAAAAGAGGATTTTTTTGACGAGAGATTGCTTTCATCTTCATATATAAGCCGTGAAATTTATAATATCCAAAAGAAAAAATACAATCTTGACTTTGACTACAAACTAGTAGCCATGGCACCTTTAAATAAAGCTCATGAGCCAAATGAATTTGAAGCGCAGGTGTTAAGAGGCTTTAAAGAGAATAAATTTAGTGAGTTTTCAAAGATTATAAAAGATGAAAATGGCTCACAATTTTTTGTAGGACTTCCTATAAAAAGTCAAAATACATCTTGCTTAGCCTGTCACAATAGCGAAAGTGCTCCAAAACAGATGTTGGATCGTTATGAAATTTCAAATGGAAAAATTTCTGAAGCAAGTGAGATGATGGCAATGCTATCTTTTAAAATCCCACTACGTGCCATTTTCTCTTACCATCTAAAAGAGGTTATCATCATAATGAGTGCGATAGCCTTTGTATTTGGGATATTTTTGCTACTTGTTTATAAGATGCATAGGCGTGGCGAAGAGAGTAAAAGGCAGACTGAGCAGCTAATGATACATCAAAGCCGCCTAGCCTCAATGGGCGAGATGATAGGCAATATCTCGCATCAGTGGAAGCAGCCTTTAGCTCAAATCAGCTCAGCTTTAATAAATTTAGAACTCTATCAGGAGCGAAAAAAGCTCGATGAAGCAAAAATTTATGAGTTTATAGAAGAGACTAGCAAGCAGATAAATTTCATGTCTGAAACGGTTGATGATTTTAAAAACTTTTTTAAGCCAAATACTTTAAAAAGGGAGTTTAGCGTAGAGGAAGTGATAAATCAGACTATAAAAATTCTAAACGCCTCACTTAAGAAATATCAAATAGAAATAGAGATCGATATAAGAGAAAATTTTACGATTTTTGCAAATTTTAATGAAATAATCCAAATTTTAATAAATATTATAAATAACGCAAAAGATGCATTTAAACAAAGCTATGTAAAGCCAAGAGTAATAAAAATTTATACTTTTGTAAAAGATAATCGTAAAAATTTATGCGTGCAAAATAATGCGGGAGCGATAAAGACTTCGTTTTTAAAGGTTATCTTTGAGCCACACTTTAGCACAAAAGAGTCTGGCAGTGGGCTTGGCCTATATATGAGCCGGCTAATCGCTAACAAAAATAACGCGCTAATCTTTGCTAGAAATGTAGATGAAAATAGTATTACATTTACAATTAGTTTCGAAAATTTATAATTTATTAAAATTCCCCCTTTTCTACCCTTTTTTGGTGTTAGTATTATCAGTATGAAATCATTTTGATTTTAGGATAAAAAATTTAAAGGAGGGCACATGAGAAATCTACAAAAAGCCTTAGCTGGTTTGCTCATGGGTGTTAGCATCTTCGCTTCACAAGCCTGTTGCGAAGAGCATAATATGCAGATGTCCGATAAAGCACGTGATGTTATCGCAAATCCTAAAGGCACACTGCAAAGTAGAGGTGTTATCTCCTTGCAAGACTACGTTGTAGAAGAGCAAGAGATGTATAACTGGTTATTTAAAAACCACCCTATTTTTACAAAATATGGTGGTAAAACCGTCGGTAAAATGGTTGTTCACGACCGTGGCTTAGAGTGGCTTGCCGAGGGACATGGCTTTGATATGTCAAAGCTTAGTAAAAGAGATGGCGGTAAGGGCTATAGCTCTATGATGTATAGAATTCCAGCCACTTCATCGCTTCAGTTTCCTAACAAATTTGTAGGACCAGAAAAGTGCGGTGAGTGTCACCCAGCTCAGTATGAAGTGTGGAGCAGATCTCGCCACGCAACTACTATGCGTTTCCCTGGCGAGCACCCAGAGGTTAATAACAACCTAACTGAGCCAGTATTTGACAAAGATACCGCTTCTATCCTTCCAAAAGGTATCACTCCAGATGTTATCTACGCAACTGTTGGTCACTTAAGAACCAAAATGGGCTATGTTGATGCATGGCTACTTCGTGGTACTTACTACGTTGAGGGCGGTTTGCTAAGAGATGGTACAGGTCAGATCGTAGCTGGTGGTAACCAATGGCAAAGAACATGGGCGTTAAATTTAGACGACGCTACTGTTAAAAAGATAAAAGAGCTTGTCCCAGAATTTCCTGGCACTCTTGAAGAGTACGGCGATAATGGCGGATATGTTAGAGGTCTAGCTTCATATGCCGCAAAACATAAAAAGTCGATGTTTTTCCAAGCAAACTCATCATATTGTGAAGTTTGTCACCCAGTTAAATTCGACTTTAAATCAAAAGCAGAATTTTACGCAGCACTTGGTAATGCTAAAGAGCTTCAAAAACACACTATCTCAAAAGGCGTAAGCTGTGAGGAGTGCCACGGAGCTGGCGGTCACCTTGATGGGGCTACAAATTTTAGAACATCAAACTGCGAACGCTGCCACCAAAGATTTAACTTTAGCCCAGATCTAGCTCGTGCTAATCCGCTTAATAACGGTAAGCTTGATCTCTCACTTAGCTCTAAATTTAAATCAATGGGACCAGGATGTGGTTCTGAAGGTTCACAATCATACTTTACAGCTCACTATGACAAAGGTATGAGATGTGTTACTTGCCACGATCCACACGACAATACAGGTCCAGTTGTAGGTGATAAGAGTGTAACAGGTATGAACTATAACTCAGAACAAGGTTATCTAAGCTCATTCTATACTAAACCAAAGATTAGAAAAGAGTGTAAAGATTGCCACGAAACTCAAGCATATATCGCATCTAAAGCAGATACTCACAAAGACAACACTTGTGCATCTTGCCACATGCCATTTATGATGAGTTGTGAGAATTTCTACGCTGTTCAGTTCCAAGACAACGCTGGCTTTGATACTCAAAGAAGATCTCACATCTGGAAGATCATGGTTGATCCAAAAGAGAAATCTCTAGTACCAGGCGATGCTGCTAAAGGTCCAAGAGATGCTAAAGATTGGCACTTTGAGAGAGATAAAAATGGCCATAACTACGTTGACTTGATGTGGGCGTGCGCTAGAACATCTTGGGCTGATAAAGATATGAAAGATACCAAAGGCTGCCACAGCCCAGTACTATCTGAGCTAAAACCAACACTTCACTTCAAAAACCAAAAACAAGTTTATGATGAAGTTATGGGATGGCAAACTCCAGTTAAGAATGAATTCTCTGAAGTTAAGATTGGTATTGAAGGACTTTACTCACTACTTGAGACTAAAAAACTTGATGCAAGTGATAAAGTAAGAGTTTATGAGCTTATCCAAAATGCTCAAGAGATCATCGATATGGTTGAAAAAGATGGTTCGTGGGGTATGCACGGATTTAAATTTACTAAACAAAAACTCGATGCATCAAAAGAGTATATAAAAGAAGCTCAAAGAATTTTGAATAAAAATTTATAGCATTTAGGGGCTAGTCTTAGCCCCTTTAATCTTAAGGGTTTGATATGAAAAATAAGGTTTTAAAATTTACGCTACTTCTTAGCTTAAGTGCTTCTGGCTTGCTTGCAAATGTAGATTCAAATGAGTCTTACGCTATGGGAGCGACAAGTGGTGGATATGTTTTAAAAGGGTTACTTGAACAAAAACAAATAGGCATTAGCTACGATGCTGAGGCTGTTATCAAAGGTTTTAGTGATGCACTAAAAGGAGAGCTAAAACTAAGCGATGATGAGATAGCAAAGCTACTAAACAAAAGAGCTGAAAATTTAGACAAGATAGTAAAAGAAAAAGAAGCCGCCATACTTAAAGAGAATTTAAAGCAAGGTAAGGCTTTTATGGATAAAAATGCAAAAAATAAAAATGTAAAAACGACAAAATCAAAATTGCAATATGAAATTTTAAAATCAAGCAAAAAGGGAGCGACTCCAAAACAAGAGAGTATCATCATAGCAAACTACAAAGCTAGCTTTATCGATGGTAAGGTCTTTGATGAGACAAAAGAGGCTCCAGCTCATCTTTCTATGCTAAATTTGATCCCAGGTCTTGAAGAGGGCTTAATGCTCATGAAAGAGGGCGATAAGTTTAAATTTGTTATCCCGCCAGAACTTGCGTACGGCGATAGCGGCATGGAGGGCATACCTGGAGGCGAGACTATCGTTTTTGAGATAGAGCTTGTTAAGGTCTTAAAGCCAGGTGAGTTAGCCGAGGCTGCAAAGAAAATTCACGAAAAAGAACTAAATGAGGGCATTAAAAAGCCTCATTAAGATATAAAAATGGAGTTAAAAATGCAAAATCAAAAAAACAGAAGAGCCTTTTTAAAAAGCATGGTAGTTGCGGCTGCTGGTGCTGGTGCGGCAAGTAGTGGTTTTGCTTTTAAGAGTGAAGAAAGTGTAAAAAAACCACACTTTGGTATGATATTTGACCAAAATAAATGTGTTGGCTGTACGGACTGCGAGATAGCTTGCAGAAAGGTAAATTTAGTCCCAAAAGGACAGATGAGACTTTTTATAGAAGATAAGACTAATCCTAAAAATTTACTCGATAAAAGATTTGTAAGAGTATCTTGTCAGCAGTGCGTCGATGCGCCTTGTGTAGCTGTTTGTCCGACCAAGGCTTGTCATAAAGACAAAAAAACTGGCATACAAACTACAAATATAGATGATTGTATCGCCTGTAAATATTGCATCGTAGCCTGTCCATATGATGTGAGATATATCGATAAGGTTACGCACTCAGCTCAAAGCTGTAACTTTTGTGTAGATACAAATTTAAAGGACGAAAAAGAGCCAGCTTGTGTAGAAGCTTGTAGATATGAGGCGATCGTCTTTGGTGATCTTAACGATGAAAATTCGCACATCAGTAAGCTACTAGCCGTAAAAGATAGCATAAGGCTAAGAGCAGAGCTTGGCACAAAACCAAGCCTTAGATATATTCCTAAAGTAAAAATGGGGGTGTAAGATGG
Source organism: Campylobacter concisus (assembly GCF_003048575.1). Taxonomy (NCBI): domain Bacteria; kingdom Pseudomonadati; phylum Campylobacterota; class Epsilonproteobacteria; order Campylobacterales; family Campylobacteraceae; genus Campylobacter; species Campylobacter concisus. The sequence continues at coordinate 99,108 of NZ_PIRZ01000004.1, forward strand.
ATGGTGCATTAAATTTTACTGCAACATTTTCGCATGGAGTAGAGTGGGGCTGGCCGATTGCTGTTTATCTTTTGCTAGCTGGTATGAGTGGTGGAGCGCTAATTGCTGCTATACTTTTAAAACACTATAAAAAGCAAGAGAGCTTTAGTCCATTTTTTAAGGCTGCTTCGCTTTTAGCATTCGTTAGCATCATGCTTGGTATGGTTTGCTTGATAGCTGATCTTGAAAAGCCGCTTTTATTTTGGAAAATTTTGATTAATTATAATTTCACATCAGTTATGTCTATCGGTGTTGCTGGACTTTGTGTATTTATACCGCTTAGCTTTTTGATGTGCCTTTATGCATTTAATGATGAGATTTCAAATTTCTTAGCCAAAAGCTTAAAATCCTTTAGCACTCTTTTTGCGCTAATAATGAAAATTTTAATACCGCTTTATCCATTTTTAAGTCGTATTTGTCTTATTTTTGCTGTAATAATTTGTGCTTATACTGGATTTTTGATCTCAGTTTTGATTAGATTTCCACTCTTAAACACAGCTGTGCTTCCAGCTTTATTTATAGCTTCAGGACTAAGTGCTGGCATAAGTGGCAGTAGCTTAGTCGCAGCAGCTTTATTTAAAGAAGATCCACATTCAAGCGACCTTCATTCGCTTCATAGCGTAGAATTTAGCGTTTTGGGAGCTGAAATTTTACTCATTTTAATGCTTTTTGTATCGCTTTTACTTGGTTCAAGTTATCAGCAAAATGCAGCTGTTGCTTTTTATAGTGGCGTTTGGGCAAATTTCTTTTGGCTTGGTGTTGTGCTAGTTGGCTTTATTGTGCCTTTTGTTTTAAATTTTGCATTTGGCAAAAAAGTAGCTAGCCTAAAATTTAGCTTTTATATCAGTTCATTAGCGGCTGTTATTGGTGTTTTACTGCTTAGGGTGTTTATACTTTATGCGGGACAAACTTATAGCATTTAAAGCAGAGGCGAGCGATGAGAATTTTAAATATCTACCGCTTGTCTTTGATATTATTATTTATTCTTGCTTTTGGTGCAGGACTCGCGACTTTTTTAGAAAATTTTTATGACACACAAACGGCCAAAGTGCTTGTTTATGAAGCGCTTTGGTACGAGTGCGTCATGGCTGCTTGTGCTATTTGCTTAGCTATTAGCATCGTAAAAACCAAGATGTATAAAAAATTTGGCGCATTTTTGATACATCTTGCTTTTATCGTTATCTTCATCGGAGCTGCGCTTACAAGGTATTTTGGCGAAGAGGGCGTTATGCATCTTAGAACCTTGCAAAGCTCAAATGTAATGCAAAGCGTTAAGCCTTATCTTAGAGTCGAAATGCTTGGAGAAAATTTTAGTTATCCATTAAAATTAAGCTTATTTGGTAAAAACGACTTTGAGTTTAAAAATTTTATAGATGGCAAGGAATTTATAATTAACTTGCTTGGGTATAAAAAAGATGAGAAAAATGCTCCGGCTACGCTTAGTTTAGAGATAAGTTTTAACGGCGAAAAAAAGAGTGTTAAACTAAAAGGCGGAGCCGGATATGAGCTAGAGCCTAGTGTGCTAAGTTTTGGTGGGCAAGAGGTGAAATTTTACTTTAGCTCAAAGGCTTTAAATTTACCATTTTCATTAAAGCTTGACGAGTTTATTTTAGAGCGATATGCGGGGCTAAATAGTCCATCATCTTATACAAGTAAAGTAAGTATCGCTGGCGGCAAGTACGACATCTCGCTAAATAATCCACTAACGATTGATGGCTATAAAATTTTTCAGTCTTCATACGATCCTGACGAGCTTGGAAGTGCTTTTGAGATCAGTCGTGATCCTGGCAAAATCCCAACTTACATAGGATATTTTTTGCTTTGCCTTGGCTTTGTGGCAAATTTATTTAGTAAAAAGAGTAGATTTTTTAGGCTGCTAAATTTTATAAAAGGTTCGCAAATCGTATTTTTGGCTATTTTACTTTTAAATGCTACTCCAAATTTTGCCAATGAAAATAATAAAAATTTAGAGGCACATGCGGGCAAATTTGCCAAAATTTTGACTCAAGCTGATAGTAGAATCGCTCCAACTGGCTCTTACTCAAGAGCTGTGATAAGTAAAATTTCAACCAAAACTACGCTATTTGGGCTTAGTAGCGAGGAGTTAATGCTATCTTTTGCTATCTCGCCAAAAGAGTGGATGGATAAAAGGATAGTAAAGATCACAAGCGAGCGTGTGGGCGAGCTTTTGGGAGTTAATGAGAAATTTGCTAGTTTTAACGATGTCTTTAACGAAAATGGCGAGTATAAGCTGGCTAAATTTGTAGAAGCTGCCAATGAAAAATCCGCCTCAACAAGAGATAAATTTGACAACGACGTTATCAAATTTGACGAGAGACTAAATGTCTTATATCTTGCATTAAAGGGAGAAATTTTAAAATTTATACCAGCTAAAAATGGCGATAAATTAACGTGGCTAGGTGTAAATGAAGCCTTTGGCTCAAGCGAAATTTCAAGCGAGCTTAAAAGCGTTTTAGGCGCTTATATAGAAAATTTAAGCCTTTGCGTAAAAAGTGGCGAGTGCAAAGAGGCTGATAGGAGTTTGGAGAAAATTTCAAGCTATCAAAGAAGCACTCTAGGCTCTCTTGCGCCAAGCGAGGCAAAGGTGGAGCTTGAGGTGCTTTATAACCAAATGGAAATTTTTAAATTTCTTATATATTTTTACATGATCCTTGGGCTAGTTTCGCTCGCTCTTGGCTTTTATAGGCTATTTTCTGGAAAGAAATTTAGATTTGAAAGTGCATTAAGCCTTGCATTTTATTTTGGCTTTGTGGTACATTTGTTAAATTTAGCTCTTCGTGCTTATATCTCAGGGCATGCACCTTGGAGTGATGCCTATGAGAGCTTAGTGTATATCTCGCTTGCAAGTGTACTAGCTGGAGTTTTATTTTTTAAACATCAAAGCTTTGCTCTTGGAGCTGCTTCACTTTTTGCAAGCGTGAGCTTGCTGGTCGCTCATCTAAATTTTATAAATCCACAAATAACAAATCTAGTCCCAGTTTTAAAGTCATTTTGGCTTAGCGTGCATGTAAGTGTTATCACGGCAAGCTACGGCTTTTTGGGCTTTAGCTTTGTGCTCGGGCTTCTTGGGCTTCTTTTAATGGCTATAAAAAATCAAAAAAATGAGCAAAAGCTTAGTGAACAGATAAGATACCTCGCTGTAACTGATGAGCTAAGCCTCATCATAGGACTTAGCTTGCTAACTATTGGAAATTTTCTTGGCGGCGTCTGGGCAAATGAGAGCTGGGGTAGATACTGGGGCTGGGACAGCAAAGAGAGCTGGTCGTACATTACGATAATTATTTATGCCATTGTGCTTCATTTAAGATTTATCCCAAGATTAAAAAATATTTTTACCTTTTTAGTAGCTAGTGTACTCTCTTTTGGTTCAGTTATTTTTACCTATTTTGGTGTAAATTTCTATCTAAGCGGACTTCACTCATACGCAAATGGCGATGGATTTAGCGTTTCAAATTTGCTTTATTTGCTTTTAATGCTCTTGGCTTTGCTAATCGCCTTTGCTTATAGAGGTAAGGATATAAAAGAGATTTAGGAGATATGATGAAAAAGAGTTTGATTTTATTGTTTGCTTGTTTGGGACTATTAAATGCTGGCTATATCAAAGAGGCTTTAAGCGCAAAAGACGATCACAATAAGCTAGCACAAATTTATGAAGATGCTTGTGATAAAGAGAAAAAGGCATCAGGCTGCTACAATCTAGCTGTGCTTTACAGCAGGGGCGACGGCAATGTCAAAAAGGACGAAGCAAAGGCAGCAATGCTTTATGAAAAGGCTTGTGATCAAAACTTCTCTATGGCTTGCAGCAACCTTGGCTACGTCTATGAAAAAGGCAAAGGCGTAGAAAAAGACCTAGCAAAAGCAGTTAAATTTTATGAAAAGGCTTGTAAGGATAATGAGGGTTGCACGGAGCTTGGCTTACTTTATGCAAATGGCACCGGCGTGACAAAGGATATTAAAAAGGCAAAAGAGCTTTACGAAAAGGCTTGCAAAGCAGGGGACGGCATAGGATGTAGTAACCTTGGCTATCTATATGCACAAGGCGAAGGTGTAGAGAAAGACTATGCAAAAGCCAAAGCAAACTACGAAATGGCTTGCGCAAACGAAGCTGGCATAGGGTGTGATAATCTTGGCTTTTTATATGTTTATGCACAAGGCGTTGATCAAAACCTCACAAAAGCCACAAAACTTTATGAGCAAGCGTGTATATATGGATATGAAAAGGGCTGCAATAATTACGCTATCATGCTAGCTGAAGGTAAAGGCGTAAAAGAAGACATGGAGAAAGCACATGAAATTTTTACTAGAAGCTGCAAAAATGGCTTAAAAGAAGCGTGCGAGAATTTAGAAATTTTAGGAAAGCATTGATGCTTGATAAAGTTAGCCCAGTGGCATTTAAAGCTTATAAATATAAAAATAAAAAATACTAAAGGAGATAATTATGATTTTACGTTCTATCTTGAGTTCAGCGCTACTAGCAACCATACTTTTTAGTGCTTCTACAAATGAACAAGCCGTCAAAATGAAACCGATGTTTCAAAGCGTGGATCCTAGCAAGGCTACACTAGTAGGAAGCGGCGAGGATAAAGAGTACTGTGCCGTTTGCGGCATGAATTTGGTTAAATTTTATAAAACTAATCACGTCTACAACGGCAAGCAAGTAGCATCACTTCACTGCTTATACGAGCTAACAGAAGGCAAGATCCCAAGTGACGCACAAGTTGTAGATACTAAAAATCTAAATTTAATCGATGTAAATAAAGCCTTTTATGTCGTTGGTAGTAGTGTCAAGGGCACAATGACTAGAAATAGCAAATACGCTTTCTCAACTGAGGCTGACGCAAAAGAATTTCAAGCAGAAAATGGCGGCGAGATAATGAACTTTGCCAAAGCTTACGAGATCGCTGGACAGGATTTCGAGGGTGATAATAAAATGATAAAAGCTAAACGTGAGGACGGCGTTTATGCACATGGTAAAGAATTTTATGAAGCAAACTGCGAAAAAACAGATCCAAAAAGCTTTAAAGCTATCTCTGAGCTAAAAGCTCATCTTAAACAAGTATGTGACTCAAAAGAGGCTAGCAAAGCTCCTGAATACGACAAACACCTACAAGCTGCCGCTTTGTATCTATGGGATGCTCCAGCAAATTTAGGTACTAGCAACCAAGCTTCAAAACCTAAACAAGAAATAAAAAAACCTGAGAGAATAGTCGTACCAAAAGGTGCGAGATGTGCGGTATGTGGCATGATCGTCAAAAATTCTCCATGGGCGACACTCATCAAAGTAGATGGCAAGGATTATTATTTCGATGGTGTAAAAGATATGGCACAATTTTATTTTGCGGATGGTAAAATGAAAGATGCTTATGTGAGCGATTATTACACGCTAGAAAAGCTTAATGCAAAAGATGCGTTTTATGTTCATGGTTCAAACGTTTATGGACCAATGGGCGATGAGTTTATCCCATTTAAAGACGAAGCAAAGGCAGAGAGCTTTTTAAAAGATCATGCTGGCAAAGGTGTCATAAGATTTGACGAGATAAAGAATTTTATCGGTAAATAGTGTGAAATTTCTAGTTTTTTTGGCGTTATTTTTTGGACTTTCTTATACACTTTTAGCGGCACACTATCTTAGCTTTGATCATAAAGCAAAGCAAGATGAGCTAAGAGAAATTTCTAAGATAACAAGAGCAAATGCTGCTTTTAGTTTTAACCAAAAGGGGCAAAAAGGCTTTGTCTATGATAGGTAAAAATTTTATAAACTATGCTGTGGTTCTGCTTTTTAAAGATAGAAAGGACCATCTTTTTAGCTTTTGCCTCTTTGCACTCATTATATTTGTGCTAAGCTCGGTACTTTTCATCTCTGGATCGATCCAACATGATCTTATAAATTTAGTAAAAGATAGATCAAGCATTGTAGTGAGCGCATTTCGTGCTGGCAAAGGCGATCTAATGCACCCTGGCTATATCTACGACATCTCAAAGATTGATGGCGTGGCAGACGTGAGAGGCGTAGTTGATGGAGAGTACTACTTCGTTCAAAAGCGTGTTTGGTTTCATCTATATGAAGATGATAGCTTAAAAGAGGATGAGATGATCGTCGGAGATGGTGTAAAAGCGGCTATGAATGAGCTTTACTACGATGAGAGCTTTAATTTTCTAACTGAAGAGCGCATGATACCAGTAAAGATATTAAAGACTATGCCGGCACAAAGTGGTTTAATCTCAAATAACGCTATATTTTTGCATCCAAATACACTAAGGGCTATCTTAAATTTAAAAGATGAAGAGTATACAAAGCTCTACGTTGAGGTGCCAAATACCGATGAGATCAGTGAAGTAGCTTTAAAGATAGAGAATTTATATCCAAATTCTTTCGCTCTTAGCATAGAAGATGAGGTGGCTAAGGTTAGGCACCTTTACTATTATAAGGGTGGAATTTTTATGAGCATTTATGTTAGCGTTATGCTTATATTCTTTGTCTTGCTTAAAAACCAAATTTCACTCGCCTATGGTAGTAAAAAGCGTGAAATAGCTATTTTAAGAAGTATTGGCTTTTGTATAAAAGACATAATCTTTTTAAAATTTATACAAAATTTCATTGTTAGTGTTAGTGCTTTTTTGCTCGGTGTTATGCTGGCTTATCTCTTTGTTTTTGTATTTAACGCTCCACTTCTAAAAGGGATATTTTTAGGTGATGAGCTTTTAAATTTTACAAATTTCACGCCTATTTTAGAGTTTGATAAGCTCTTTTTGATCTTTGTTTTTGGCGTGATACCATTTTTAGCGTTTGTACTCATACCTTCATGGAGAGTAGCAAGTAGTGACATAAATGAGGGGCTAAAATGATAAATATAAGAGGTGTTAGCCTGGTTTATAACCAAAACAAACAAAATGAGTTTTGTGCTTTAAAAAATATAAATTTAGATATTAATGACGGCGAGCTAGTGATACTAAAAGGCATTAGTGGAAGCGGTAAAAGCACCCTACTTTCTCTTATTGCCCTACTTCAAAAGCCAACTAGTGGAGAAATTTTGATAGATGGCACTAACATCGCAAAACTGCCTGATGTCTTTTGCTCTGAGCTTAGACACAAAAGGCTTGGATTAGTTTTTCAAAATTTTAACCTTATCGAGGGTCTAAGTGTATATGAAAATTTACTAGCTCCATTTGCTTTAACAAATTTCAAGGCAAATGTGCGAGATGAGATGATAAAAAAGGCTCTAAGCCTAGCAAATATCGCTCATAAAAAAGATGAGAATGTATCAAATTTAAGTGGTGGTGAGCGTCAAAGATGCGCGGTAGCTAGGGCTTTATCTATGGATGCTAACATCATCTTGGCTGATGAGCCAACGGCAAATTTAGACAGACAAAATGCACGTGCGTTTTTAGGCTTGCTAGAGTCTTTTAAAGCTCTAAAAAAGAGTGTTATTGTCGCTACTCACGATAGCATTTTTGATGAGCTAAGTGCAACAGATAGGGTTGTCAGCTTGCAAAATGGAGAGATAGTATGAGTGTCTTTTTATCAAACGCCGTTATTGCCTTTTTGTTAGCGGAGTTTGTACTTTTAGTTTTGATGAGTATTTCGCTCTTTTATGTCGTTAGGATCGTGAGGTCGTGGGACTATAACGCACTAACATCGCTTCAATACTCACTTGAAAAGCAAAACTATCTTGTAAATACGATTTTGCTTTTTTGCGTCTGTATCAAGATCGTATTGTTTATATTCTTTGCACTTTGCCTAAATGAACTCTCTGATATTGTACCCGGTGCTATGTGTTCAGCTGGCGTGATTGGCTCAAATAAATTTGGTGGTATATTGATGCTCACTAAAATTTTGCTGATCTTTGGGCTTGGCATTTGGCTAGTTATAAATAAGCTTGACTTGCAGGCTCTAAATTTCCCTTATCTAAAGAAAAAATATGCCATTTTTATCTGCATTTTTGTTATGATACTACTTGAGCTTGGTATAGAAATTTCGTTTTTTTACAATATCCCACTAAAAGTACCGGTCTTTTGCTGTTCCGTTACTTTTCAAGCTCCAAAGCTACCATTTGGCTATACAAATTTTGGTTTAGTGAGTGCATTTTATGTGCTCTTTTTTGTCATTTTGGTGCTAAATTTCTTAAAGCAAAGTATGGCGAGCTTTGTGGCAAATTTGTTGTTTTTGGTGCTTAGCTACTATGCCATCACCTACTTTTTTGGCCTTTATGTTTACGAGCAGCCAAACCATAAATGCCCATACTGCATGCTAAAAGGTGACTATTTTTATGTTGGTTACCTCATCTGGGGCAGTTTGTTTTTCGGTGTATTTTACGGCCTTATGCCATATCTTGTTGAGATTATCACAAAGACAAACTACTCACACAAGCTTAAATTTTCATCCATCTGGCTAAGTGTTTGCGTACTGATCTGTGCACTTTATGTCCTAAAATATTATTTGTTAAGAGGATTTTTATTTTGATAAAACAAATTTTTTCTTTGTGTTTGTTAGCTCTAGTCTTAGCCGTACTTGCCTATAACGCCGATATAAGCGATGATAAAATTTTGGTTTTAAATAATGGCAAATCAGAGCCGATCGAAGAGCTTACACCAAATAAATTTATATGTTATGAGAGCAGGACGCTTATCGCGGACAATAACGATACAGCCCAAGCCATCATGCCAAATGGCAATATCTACTTCTTTAACGATATTACAAATTCTTTTATCTGGTATATGGCAGAAAAAGAGAAAGAAAAGATAAAGCTATATGTATACACAAAGGATACAAACCGCTATATCCTAGCACAAGACGCTTGGTACTCAAGGGTCGACATCACACCGATGGGATATGGCATAGGGGCATATGAGTTTCACTTATATGGCATATGTGATAACTATTTTAAAGAGGTCTTGCTATACGCAGCACGTGGTGAGACGCTACTAAATCCATACATAAACATCTTGCTTTCAGAAAATAAGATATAAATTTATTAGAGCTACTGAGTTGTTTTTGGTATTAAAAACCTTTTTTGTTTAGTTCTTTGTAAAAATCACACCCTTTTTGATCTCCTAAATCACACGCTTTGCCAAAATATTCCTTTGCGGCGTGATAGTCTCGGCTTAATCCTAGCCCTTGTATATACAAACTTCCTAAAATACTACAACTTTGAACATTTTCTCCATTACAAGCTTCTTTGAATAGTTTGGTTGCCTCATGGTAGTCTTGTTTTACTCCTTGACCGTTTGCATATAATGCTCCTAAAACACCACAACTAAAAATTTTTCCTCCATCACAAGCTTTTTTAAGTAGTTTTGCTGCCTTATGGTAGTCTTGCTTTACCCCCAAGCCATCCATATATAAGTATCCTAAATTTAAACATCCATCAATAACTTCATTGTCGCAAGCCCTAGAAAATATCTTAGCCGCTTTATTGTAGTCACCTTTATCGTAAGCATCAAATCCAAGGTCTACAAGATCCTGAGAAAATCCAATAGTTAATAAAAACATAGATAAAAACACAATCTTTTTCATTTTTACTCCATTTTTACAAATTTCTTAAACGATATTTTGTCCTTTTAAAACTTAGATTATTGTTAATTATCTATTTATCTTTTAGTAGATACGCAAGGCAAATTTATACGTCGTTTAATAAATTTTTGTGATTTTGGTGTGTATTTGCAGAAATATGTTTGGCTTGTCTCTTTATTAGAGAAACAAGCCTAATGTTAGTATCTAACGTTATTAACCTTTAAAAAGTCTCTTAGGTCTTCGTATTCGCTGTTTTCAAAGTAGCGCCATTTGCCAGGCTTTAGCATATCAAGGCTAACACGTCCAAAGCTAACACGTTTTAGGTCCATCACTTCAAGGTCAAAGTATCCAAAGAATCGGCGAAGCTCTCTGTTTTGACCCTCATTGATGATGACTTTTAGTTTTGTATAACCGCCGCTTGAGCCAAAAACTTTATAGGCTAGAAAAGGCTTAAATTCCATTGATTTTATAGTGGTTTTTGCGTGCGCACCTTTGGTAGCGTCCTTGGCAAAAAAGCCATTTGTCATCGCCTCGATGACCTCTTTTGAAATTTCGCCCTTTACCTTTAGATAATATTCTCTTTCAATATCGCTATTCATTAGTGCTGTGGCGATAGCTGGGGCGTCGGTTAGTAAAAGTAGCCCCTCACTTGCATAGTCTAAGCGCCCCACACTAACAAATTTAGCAAATTTCTTATCTAACGTGTCATAGATCGTCTTTCTTCCGCGGTCATCTTTCTTGCTAACTAGCTCACCCTTTTGTTTGTGGTAAACGATAACAGTAAATTCCTTCTTTAGCTTTATCAAACGGCCGTTTATGCGCACTTTGTCATCTTCATCGACGCTCGTTGTAAGATCGCTAACCACACGTCCTGCTATGCTAACCTTGCCAGCTTTTATCAGCTCATCTGCCTCACGGCGTGAGTAGTTTGTGTTGTGTGAGATAAATTTATTAAGTCTTGTTTTTTCCATTTTATAGTCCTAAATTTGCAAGGTCATGAATATGTAAAACGCCCACAGGTACGCCATTTTCTACGACGGCTAGAAGCTGAATCTTATACTTTTCTATCAAAGCTAACGCATCTACAGCTAACATCTCTTTGTTATCTATCTCTTTTGGATGCAGTGTTGCAAATTTCATTGCCGGCTCTTCTAAGTCAAAGTCTTCCCTCATAAGCGCACGCCTAAGATCGCCGTCACTTAAAAGAGCGTCTAGCACACCGTCTTTATCAACTATGAGAACCGTGCCAAGCTTGCCATGCGTCATCGTGTCGATCGCACTTTTTAGGGGTGCATTCCAGCGAACTATCGGTAAATTTTCGCTTCTCATCACATCTTTGACCTTTAAAAATAGCCTCTTACCAAGGCTACCACCTGGGTGAAAATTTGCAAAGTCCTCTTTTTTAAAGCCTCTCTTTTGCATCAAACAAACAGCTAGCGCATCGCCAAGAGCTAACGTTAGCGTAGTTGATGCTGTTGGAGCAGCATTTAGCGGGCAGGCCTCTTTCTCTACGTTAATGCTAATAAATGCATCACTAAATTTACCAAGCGAGCTTGTCTTGCTCCTTGCCATGGCGACGATTTTTACGCCAAAGCGTTTTACGTGAGGCAAAATTTTGATAAGCTCATCGCTCTCGCCACTAAAACTAATGGCTAACAAAACATCATCCTTTTCTATCATGCCAAGGTCGCCGTGCATAGCCTCTGTTGGGTGTAAGAAAAAGCTTGGCGTGCCAGTGCTTGCAAGCGTGGCAGCGATCTTTGCACCTATGTGACCACTCTTGCCAACGCCTGTGACTATAACCTTGCCCTTTGCGTTAAATATCAAATTTACAGCATCTTCTATGGCTAAATTTTTAGCATGCCTTAAAAGCTCGTTTGCTTCTATCTCTAAAACTTCTGATGCGATTTGGTTAATTGTTTGCATAAATTTCCCTTACATTAGATAGATAATAGGCACGATAGTCGGGTATTTTTTGACTTTTCTAAAGATATGTTTTCGGATGACCTGACGCACCTGCCCCTCGAGCATCCTGCCGTCTTTCAAAAGCTCCTCTTTAACGTTGCTTAGGTATTGCTCCAGCACGCCCTCCATCTCTTTTCTAAACTCGCCATCTTGCTTATCGCCCACAAGACCGTAGCTAATGACGCGAGGCTTATTGATGAGTTTTGCGCCGTGACGTGAAATTTGAGCGATTATCATGACGACCCCGGCTTCTGCTAAGTTTTGTCTATCGATGACGACATCATCTGAAATTTGTTTATTTATTTGATTGTCAATAAATACCTTGCCTGTTTTTACTGTTTTTACACGCTTTAGATACTTTTGGCATATCTCCATCTGGTCACCGTCACTCATTAGATAAATATTTCTTTCATCTACACCGCAAGCTATGGCTGTTTCTTTGTGTTTTGCGATGTGATTATACTCGCCATGTACTGGCAAGAAAAATTTTGGTTTTATAAGACGTAGCATCAGCTTTTGCTCTTCTTGTGCCGCGTGACCGCTGACGTGGATCTCGCTAAAGTCTTGATAAGCGACGCTTGCACCTGATTTTATTAGGAAATTTAATACAGTCGAGATACTGCTTTCATTGCCTGGGATCGCTTTTGAGCTGATTATGATCTGATCGGTTGGCTTTATTTTGATGTATTTGTGTTCATCAGTAGCCATTCGGTACAGCGCGCTCATAGTCTCACCCTGAGAGCCTGTGGTAACGATCAGAACCTCGTTATCTTTAAATTTGCCAACCTCGTTTGCATCGATAAAAATTTTCTTATCAAGCTTGATATAGCCAAGCTCCATTGCAGTATACAAATTTCTCTCCATTGATCTACCGATGACACAGACTTTGCGGTTGTATTTTAGCCCCCACTCGATTGCTTGATAGACGCGGTGGATGTTTGAGCTAAAAGTGCTCATTATCACGCGACCCTTGGCCTTTGAGAAAATCGTGTCAAAGGTCTTACCCACGCTGCTTTCACTTTTAGTAAATCCTTCTCGGTAGCTATTCGTGCTATCGCTCATTAGACATAATACACCTCTTTCGCCGTAGTATGCAAGTCTGCCAAGGTCAGTTGGATAGCCGTCGATCGGAGTATGGTCGATCTTAAAGTCACCCGTATGGATGATGGTGCCCGCCTTTGTCGTGATAGCAAGTGCTGAAGCATCGATTATAGAGTGAGTTATATGTATCCACTCAACCTCAAAGTCGCCTATTAGATATGGCTTTCTTTTCTCGACCGAACGGAAAAGTGAGCGCTCTTGTTTTAGGCCATGCTCTTCAAATTTATTATTTATCATGCCAAGTGGTAAAGGTGTGGCATAAATCGGAAATTTAAACTCTTTGTAAAAATATGGTACTGCGCCGATGTGATCTTCGTGCGCGTGAGTGATGATGACGCCTTTTATCTTGTCTTTTATTTTTCTAACATAGTCAAAGTCAGGGATTAGTATATCCACGCCGTGCATGCTCTCGCTCGGAAAACTCATGCCGATATCAACGATGATGGCGCTAGTTTCGGTTTCAAAGATAGTCATGTTTCCGCCGATCTCGCCAAGACCACCAAGTGGAGTTATGCGAATTTTATGTTCACTTGAGTTTAGATATTTCATCGGCTCCAGACGAAGCTCGTGAACGACCTTGTTTGCTACCATTGCGCTTGCAATATCTTGCTGCCATTGCTCATTGCCGTTTAGCTTAGCTGGTAAATTTTTCTTTGGTTTTTTGGCTTTTTTTGGCTTTTCTTTTTGTTCTTGTGTTTTGGTTTTTGTTTCTTGTGATTCTTGTTTTTGCTCTTTTGGCTTATTGTTTTCGCCATTTTTGTTTTGATTTTTGTTATTTCTTGGCTTTTTTGGGCGAGAATTTTGGCTCTTTGGCTCGGCGTGCGTTTCAGTTTCAGCTTGCTCTGCTGCAAAGAAGTTATCTATTACGCTTTTGCTTGCTAGTGAAGTTTGCTCGGTAGTTTCGCCCTCTTGTTTTAGTTTATTTTTTGGTCTAAATCTTCGTCTTTTGTTGTTTTTACTTTGGTTAGTTACAACTTTCTCTTCGTTTTTGTCGTTCATTATCTTCCTTTAATCTTTCAAATACTTTTAGATAAGAATCGACATCTAGCTCGTGTGGACGTAAATTTTGAGCTAAGCCTAGGTCTTCAAAAATTTCTTCTAACGCCTTTTTGTCAAAATTTGTGGATAAATTTTTCAAAAGCGTCTTTCTTGGTGAAGCAAACGCAGCTCTTAAAAATGCTTTAAAAGCCTCGTATTGTTTTGCATCTTTGAAAATCCCGTCTTTGCCAAAAATCTTTTTTGTTTTTTGTAGTTTGATGACTGAGGATGTGACCTTTGGAGGTGGATTAAAAAGCTTTGCATCCACGTCAAACAAAAGCTCACACCTGCCTTGGAGTGAGGCGAGGATCGATAAAGCGCTAAATTCTTTATCCTTGCTCTTTGCACCAAATTTAAGAGCAACCTCTTTTTGTATCATCACGATAAGCCCAAGGCATTTTTCGTCATCTATCGCATTTAGTATCATCTTCGTAGCAACGTAATAGGGTAAATTTGCGACCAAAAAGTAGTTTTCGCTACTTAGTCCGCCCTCTTGTTGCCACTGCTCTAATGCATCTTTACAAAAAAGTTTTAATTGTCCATTTTGTATCTCATTTGCAAATTTAGCCTTTAAAATTTGAAACAGCTCACAATCTATTTCAAAACAGGTCGTCTTGTAAATTTGCAAAAGTCTAAATGTCAAATCACCTAAGCCAGGCCCAATCTCAACGACGTTTACTACGTCATTGGGTATCGCTTGGATGATCTTATCTAGTGTCGCTTTGTCCTGTAAAAAATTCTGTCCAAAGTGCTTTTTTGCCTTTATCATAGCCGCGATATTAGCCAAAAATTACTTATACAATGATTACAAGTTTAGTTTAATCATATATAAAATGGACTATAATCACTAAATAACAACAAAATAAGGCGCAAATTTGAGTAGGGCAAATACCTTAAAATACTTTTTATTATCACAATATTTAGAGCCAAAAACCTTAGACGAGCCAAAAAAGACAAATACTAAATTTAAAAAATCAATAGACCTTGAGATCACAAATTTTGATGAGAAATTTCTACAAATTTTAAGGGCATTTGATAGCTCGCTTTTAAAAAATGGTATAGAAATTTCTATTTATGGCGGTATTTTTGAGACTGACTTGCTTGCCATTTATATCTCAAAGCTAGCAAATTCAAAATTTGAAAAAGAGCAAATTTTGGATGAGCTGCGATCTGAGCAAACGAGCTTTGATAAGGCATTTTGCTATAAATTTAAGCTTACTGGTGATTTGGTATTTTGTAAAGATGATCAAAATTTTGCTTTAAAAGATATAAATTTAGATGATGATTTAACTCCGTTTTTTACACCAAACTCGTCTGATGATCTTTTCATCTCAACAGCTCCTTGGGCAATGGTTCGCCTAGATCATCTAAAAGAGATAAGTCAAAGTGACTTTAGCAAAGAGTGTGAGCGTATAAAAGACAAGCTATCTATCCATAAAGAAAAAATGGAATTTGGCAAATATATAAAGCTTATAAACGATGAGCTAAAAAGTGCACTTAAAACACCATTTTGTAATGATTTCTTAAGGCTTGAAATAAAGATCATAAATCCAAATTTTAAAGAAAATGATAGCCTTTTAAATAGCTTTTTTATAGATGATATAAATTTACTCATCAAATTTTATGAGTCAGGTAGGACGCACAAGCTAACGGATCAGTTGTTAGACGAGGGCAGTGAGAATAAATTTGAAAGACTTGATGTAAGAGATGAGCAAAATAAAAGGCTTGTTAGAGATTTTTTTAAAGCAGAAGAGTATCCAAGATCGGCCTTTGCTAGCGACTTTGCTTTAAATTTCTCACAGCAAATTGCTGTTAATAACATCATTAAAAAATTTAAAGAAAGAAGTGGTGGAATTTATAGCGTAAATGGCGCTCCAGGAACTGGTAAAACAACGCTTTTAAAAGACGTAATGGCTGAAGTCGTTACGCTTAGAGCGATGAAACTCGCGCAAATGAGCAGACATGATATCTTTGCACCAGTTCGAGATAGTAGTGATAAGGTGCTCTATTTTACTCTAAATAAAGAACTTCAGGGCTATGAGATGGTTGTTAGCTCTTGTAATAACGGTGCGGTTGAAATTTTAAGTAAAGAGCTTAGCCAACTAAAAAGCATCGGTAGTTACGCAGGCGAGATTGATTATTTTAAATTTATAGCCACAAGGCTTCTCTCGGCCGATGAAAAGATAAATTTTGGAGAAAAATCTTTTATCTCAAAACCTGCATGGGGACTTTTTTGCATACCTCTTGGCTCAAAGCAAAATAAGTCAAATTTTGTTTTTAACGCGATTAATGGCGTAAAGATCGAAAAAACGCATAGTCAGTTTGAAGATATTTCAAAAGAATTTAAAGAATTTATAGAACAAGATGGTTTTTTGATGGGGCTTGGTAAGTATTTGGCTACTGGCGAAGGAATTGATGATTACGACGAGGCAAAGGAGAAATTTAATCAAGCCCTACACGAAGTAAATCTACTTTTTAGTGAGATCAGGATCAAAGAAGAGGAGCTAAAAAGTATAAATAGCGAGCTTATAAATATCGATAAAAGACTTGATAACTATAATTCAGCAAAGCAAATAGACGAGCTTTTAAAGCCACTAATAGATGAGCTAGATTTGAGCAAAAATGAGCTAGAGCAAAAGGCTACGGAAGCTAACGAGCTAATAAAGCTTATTGGTCAAAATGAAATTTTACAAGAGTATCTCAGCGCGCCTATAAAGCCATCTTTTTTTATTTTCCAGCAAATTTTAAGGACGCAAGCTTTTGAAAAATATAACAATGAAGCGCAAAAAGTTAGTGAGATAAATCGCCAAATAGCTGAGCAAAATTTGAAAGCAAGTAAGCAAAATAGTGAAAATAAAGAGAAGAATGAAGCGAAATTAAACGAACTAAAAGCTCAAATAACTCAGCTTGAAGAGAAAATTTTAGAACTTAACACCAAGATAGACCATCTAAACAAGCTTAATGATGACTTTATTAGACGTCAAAAATTAATTGGCAGAAGTGAAGAGCTTGATAACTTTTTAAATGGTAGTTTTAATCAGAGTAATGAAGAAACACAAAAGAGTATGCCATTTATGATGGAACGTGATCTTGATGAGAAATCCCACAAGACGAAGCTTTTTAAGGCAAGAATCAAGCTTTTTAAAGAAGCGCTTAATCTGCATAAAGCCACTATCTTTGCTTGCAAAGAAGCTGTTAGAACAAATTTACGAGCTCTTAGCGTTATATTTAATGATGAAAAAATGGCTGAAAAAAACGGACTTGAAGCTAAAGATAGACGTGAAGTAATAAAAGGATTGTTTCTGCTAACGCCAGTTGTTAGTTCTACTTTCGCATCTTTTAATAATAGCTTTAAAGAGCTACTAAATGGCGATATAGGTTTGCTCTTAATAGATGAAGCAGGGCAGGCAAATTTAACTAACGCATTAGGCGCGCTACTTCGTTCAAACATGGCTGTTGTAGTTGGTGATCCACTTCAACTTGAGCCTGTTGTAACATTGCCACCGGCTTTAAATAACGCTATTTTACGCTACTGCGATGCAAAGGATGAGTTTAATCTACTAAAATCATCAGTTCAACTTCGAGCCGATAAAGTACAAAATATTGGTACATATATAAAAGGAAAGGGTAAGTCCATTTGGGTTGGTTCGCCACTTATCGTTCATAGAAGGTGCGCCAACCCTATGTTTAAAATTTCAAATGAAACAACATATGATGATATGATGATACTTGGCAGAAACAGTGAAAGTAAACTTAGTGATCCTAATATCAAAACAGAATGGATTGATGTTAGTAGTGATGAATGGATAGGTAATTATAATAAAGCTGAAGGCATGATCGTTAAAGAGCTTTTAGATGGTAAGTTAGCCAAGCTAAAAGATAGTGTTAAAATAATAACACCTTTTAAAGATGTTTGTAAAAATTTAAAAGGGGCTGGTACCATTCACACCATGCAAGGCAAAGAAGCTGATGTTGTTATCTTTGTTCTTGGTGGTGCCACAAAAGGTGCTAGAGCATGGGCTGCTAGTACACCAAATTTACTAAATGTAGCACTAACAAGAGCAAAAGAGGTTGTTTATATAGTTGGCAACCGAGAAAATTGGTCTAATCTGCCATATTTTGAGGTAGCTGCTAGAAAAATAGATAAAGGATAGATTTGAATCATTTTGCAAAACGTATAATCCCATGCCTTGACGTAAAAGATGGCAGAGTCGTAAAGGGTGTAAATTTCGTAGGGCTTGTTGATGCTGGAGATCCTGTCGAGATAGCTCAAAGATACAATGACGAGGGCGCTGATGAACTTTGCTTTTTGGATATCACTGCCTCTCATCTTGGGCGTGATACGATAGTTGATGTCGTAAAAAAGGTCGCAAGTAAGCTTTTTATCCCACTAACAGTTGGCGGAGGTATACGCACGATCGATGATATCTCTCGCCTTTTAAATGCTGGTTGCGATAAAGTAAGCTTAAATTCATCAGCTATACAAGATCCAAATTTGATTGATGAGGCAGCTAAGAAATTTGGCTCGCAATGTGTTGTAGTAGCGATCGATGCTAAAAAGATTGAAAATGGTTATAGCATTTTTATAAATGGTGGCAGGATCGATACCAAAAAAGATGCCTTTTCTTGGGCAAAAGAGGTCGAGTCGCGAGGAGCAGGTGAGATATTGTTAACCTCTATGGACAATGACGGTGTCAAACAAGGCTTTAATCTTGAGCTAACAAAGATATTTAGTACGCTTTCTATACCGACTATTGCAAGCGGCGGAGCTGGTAAGATGGAGCACTTTAAAGAGGCTTTTGAAGCTGGGGCTGATGCGTGTTTAGCTGCTTCGATATTTCACTTTGGCGAAATTGAGATAAAAAAGCTAAAAGAGTATCTCAAGGCAAATGGTATTGAGGTTAGGCTCTGATGTTAGTTATCTCTGCTGGAAAAAATGAAATTTTTGACTTTGCTTTGCCAATGGGTGTGGGGCTAGTTGATATGGCGATAAATTTGACAAAATTTTTGCAGAAACGAGCATGTATTGGAGCGGATGAAAAGGGTATAAAATTAAAAAATATCGATCCGCACTATCTTGCAAAAATTGAAGCTAAATTTGCAAACTCATCAAATTCAGAGCTACAAAATCTAAGCCAAAATTTGTCAAAAAATCCTGAACGAAATTTGTATCAGATGCCAGAAAAAATAGTTTTCGTTGGCTCGGCAGGTCTTTATAAAGATGGTGAAATTTTACAAATTTATGAAAGTTCGGTTGGGGCAAATATTGAAATTTCTAGCGTAGAAAATAGATCTTATTCACCGATTGAGTGTGAAATTTCTTCTATCGTTTCACGTGGAACTATCAAAACAAATTCATCAAATTTCATAACGACAGACAAAAATTTGGCTCATAAGATATTTGAAAAAGGCTATTTTTTAGAAAATATGGAGTTTTTTTCTGTTCTAAAAGTAGCTCAAATTTTTAAAATTCCAGCTTATGGAATTTTCGTAGCGACAAATTTTTGTAATAAAGATGCACATGCTGATTTTGTAAAAAATCACGCAGAGGCCAAGAAAATTCTAACAAAATATATAAAGGAAAATATGTGATAAATTTGCTTGATCTTAGTATTGATGAGCTAAAAGAGTTAGTTTCTCCACCATTTAGAGCAACACAAATCTACGAGTGGATATATAAGAAAAATGCAACCGATTTTAGCCAAATGCTAAATTTGCCTAAAGATATGCGTCAAGATCTGGCTGAAAAATTTTATATCGATCCTTTAAAATGTGTAAAATTTGAGCAAAGTAGCGACGGCTCTATCAAGTATCTTTTTGAGCTAAAAGATGGGCTAAAGATAGAGAGCGTTTTGCTACCGATGAAAGAGGAGATTAGTGATGAGAATGGAAAGGTTAGTCGCCATGCTCGTTATACGGTTTGTGTTAGTTCACAGGTTGGCTGTAAAATGGGATGTGCTTTTTGTCTAACAGCAAAAGGCGGGCTTGTCAGAAATTTGACTGCAGGCGAGATCGTAGGGCAAATTTTATGGATAAAAAGAGAGAATAACATACCATACGAGAGGCGTATAAATGTCGTTTATATGGGTATGGGTGAGCCACTTGATAATCTTACTAATGTTAGTAAAGCTATCAAAATTTTAGCTCTTAACGAGGGTCTAGCCATATCGCCACGTCGTCAAACCGTTTCAACTAGTGGCCTTGGCAGCCAGATAAAAAAGCTTGGTGAGATGGATCTTGGCGTGTTATTGGCCATATCGCTTCATGCTGTTACTAATGAGCTTAGAAGCCGTCTAATGCCGATAAATAAGGCGTATAATATCGAGGCTGTTATGGATGCTGTTAGGGGATTTCCTATCGATATGCGAAAGCGTGTAATGTTTGAATACCTTGTTATCAAGGATTTAAACGATAGCGTGAGAGATGCTAAAAAGCTGGTAAAACTGCTGCATGGTATCAAGGCAAAGGTAAATTTGATCTATTTTAATCCGCATGAAGGCAGTGAATTTGGACGGCCTGAGCTTGCTAACATGCTAAAATTTCAAGAATATCTAAGAGATCACGGCGTTACTTGCACGATCAGACAGAGCAAAGGACTTGATATAAGTGCAGCTTGTGGACAGTTAAAACAACGCAATGAAAATGCAAAATTTAAAGCTATTGCCAGTGATAAAAATTTAAAAACACAGTCGCTTGAAGATAATAGTAAAGCCAGTGTGAGTTAGAATGAGTGTACTTGATATAGCCGAAATAGTCTTTGTTGCTATTGTGGTTTTACTCGGATTAGGGCTTATTTTAAAAGTTTTAAAAGATGAAAAATATAGGCATAAATTCTAAGTCTTAACATCAATATAAAGCCTGACTCTCATAAAGAAATAAAATGGAGCATTAATTGCATAAACTACAAAATTATCATTGTGGTATTTAAAAGCGATGAACTTTGGCAAAACGTAGGTAAAGATTTATTAAAAAAAGAAAATTTTAGACTAAAGTAAACTCTCTTTTGCATACCTATAAAATTCGCTTTCAGCATCAAATTTACTTTT
Organism: Campylobacter concisus; assembly: GCF_003048575.1. Taxonomy (NCBI): domain Bacteria; kingdom Pseudomonadati; phylum Campylobacterota; class Epsilonproteobacteria; order Campylobacterales; family Campylobacteraceae; genus Campylobacter; species Campylobacter concisus. Next base: position 119,829 of record NZ_PIRZ01000004.1, read on the forward strand.
TATGTTATAAAAAATCTCATCAAATTTAAAAGAAATTTCATCTGAGTGGAGTAGGAGCCTTTTTGCTCCAGTTAAATTTATCCGTTCACGCTCGCTCATCTCTTTATCTAAAATTTTCTCGATCTGCGGACGTGATAAACCATAAAGTGGTTCGCCAAGTATCTTGTGTTTCACATGAAACAAATGTAATCGAATTTGATGCTGTCTACCAGTGAGAGGAATAGCTCGAACCAAAGTCGTATCGATATCATCAAAATATCTGATCGGCAAAATTTTAGTCACAGCACTCTTGCCATTTTCACAAATTTGCATCCGCATTTTTACATCGTCATAGTTGTTTGCTAGATCCATTTTTGCATCGATCGTAAATTCTCGCTCGATCTTGCCTTGCACCATCGCGACGTAGCTTTTAGAAACCTCTCTGTTTTCAAAAATTTTCTTTAGTTTAATAGTAGAATTTCTATCTTTTCCTACGACTATCACGCCACTCGTTTCAAAGTCCAGCCTATGTGCCACGCTCGCATCTCGCCCAAAAAGTGTGTAAATTTCATCGTTTAGCGAGTATTCGCAGTGTCTGCCATTTGGGTGGCTCAGTACCCCGCTTGGCTTGTCAAATACAGCAAAGCTCTCGCATTCAAAGATCGGCTTAAGTCCCTTTGGCTCCACCTCATAGTCGATCAAAAAGACCTCTCCACGCAATATGGTATTTTTCTCGCTCACGACATTGCCATCGCAGATCAGCCTGCCTTTATCTATGAGGCGCTGGGTTTGGCTCATGTTAAAACCACTTCGCAACAAAATTTCATACGCTTTTTGTTTGTTTGCAGTGGCAATAAATTTATTTACATATGGCAAGGTAATCCTTTTAAAAACGAGTGAGCTATCTTAAGCACAAATTTATAAGCGTATAACCGACATTTCAGCACGGATTTTATATAATCCAAACTTAAATTTTATAAAATTACACGATGTAAATTTTAGCTTTCAAGGCTAAAATTTACTTTTATGATAAAGAAAACTAATACAAAAAGGTTCAACAATGGTCGAAAGATACTCGCGCAAAGAGATGGCTGATAAGTGGAGCATGCAAGCAAAATACGACGCTTGGCTCAAGGTAGAAAAAGCTGCTATTAAAGCTTGGAATAAGCTTGGCTTCATAAGCGACAGCGACTGCGAGAAAATTTGCAAAAATGCTAAATTTGAAGTGGCTCGCATCGACGAGATAGAAAAGACGACAAAGCACGACGTCATCGCATTTTTAACAAGCGTCAGCGAGAGCCTTGGCGAGGAGAGCAGGTTTGTGCATTATGGCATGACCTCAAGCGACTGCATTGACACAGCCGTTGCGCTTCAGATGAAAGAGAGCCTAGAGCTCATCATCAGCGACGTAGAGGAGTTTATGCAGGCAGTCAAAAATAGAGCAAACGAGCACAAGCACACGCTCATGGTTGGTAGAAGCCACGGCATCCACGGTGAGCCGATAACTTTTGGCCTCGTGCTTGCCATCTGGTACGACGAGATCGCAAGGGCGCTAAAGCTCATCAAAGACGCAAAAGATACGATCAGCTACGGCAAACTCTCAGGTGCTATGGGAAATTTAGCCCACGCCCCGATGGAATTTGAAGAGCTAACATGCGAGGAGCTAGGCCTTAAGGCTGCTCCAGCCTCTAACCAAGTGATCCAGCGCGACCGCTACGCACATGTGGTAAGCGCCATCGCAGTTCTAGCCTCTACTTGCGAGAAGATCGCAGTCGCCATTAGACACTACCAAAGGACAGAAGTTTACGAGGCGGAGGAGTACTTTAGTCCAGGACAAAAAGGCTCAAGCGCTATGCCACACAAACGCAACCCAGTCCTTAGCGAAAACATCACCGGCCTTTGCAGAATGCTACGCTCATACATCACGCCAGCGCTTGAAAACGTCGCCCTTTGGCACGAGCGCGACATCAGCCACAGCTCGGTTGAGAGATTTATCCTGCCAGATATGTTTATCACGGCTGATTTTATGCTGGTTCGTATCAAAAATTTGATAGCAAATTTAGTCGTCTATCCAGAAAATATGATGAAAAATTTAAATTTAACAGGCGGACTAGTCTTTTCGCAACGCGTGCTTTTACAGCTGCCGCAGCGTGGAATTTCCAGAGAAGATGCCTACAAGATCGTTCAGCGCAACGCCATGAAAGTCTGGGCAGACTTGCAAGAGGGCAAAAAAGCGATCGACGAGCAAGGTCACAGCCTATTTTTACAAAATTTGCTAAACGACGAGGACTTAACTAAGAGCCTTAGCAAAGATGAGATCAAAGAGTGCTTTGACTACAACTACTACACCAAAAACGTAGATAGAATTTTTGCCAGAGTCTTTGGCAAGTAAATTTAAATGCAAGAGGCAAATTTATGCTTCTTGCTTCAAGACATCGCTTCAAAAATTTTTACAATCATTTTAAAATAAGATCAAATTTTTTAATTTTTTAAAAATAAAATATTATTTTTTGAGTCAAATTTTATATTTAAAAGCACTTTTTTAACAAAGAGAGTTTTTATCTCCTTTTGGATAAAATCCCAAATTAAAATTTAACACGGAGAGATATTTTTGAAAGTTATAAAACGTAATGGCAGAACAGAAGAGCTTGATATAAGTAAGATCAAAAAATACACAAACGAAGCCGTTTTTGGCCTTAGCAATGTAAGCCTTAGTGAACTTGAAGTAGACGCAAAAATCCAGTTTAGAGATATGATAACGACTGAGGAAATTCAGCAGACTCTTATAAAAACAGCAGTTGACAAGATCGACATTGACCGCCCAAACTGGACATTTGTTGCTGCGAGGCTATTTTTGTTTGACCTTTATCACAAAGTGACCGGCTTTAATGGCTACAACCACCTAAAAGACTATCTTGCAAAGGGCGAAAAGGTAGGCCGCATCATCCCTGGACTAAAAGAGAAGTACGATCTTGAGGATCTAAACGCCTACATCAAACCAGAGCGCGACCTTCAGTTTGCATACCTTGGTATCAAGACGCTTTATGATCGCTATCTTATAAAAGATAAGAATGGCATGCCAATCGAGCTGCCACAGCACATGTTTATGGCGATCGCGATGTTTCTTGCGCAAAACGAGCTAGATAGCCAAGGCTGGGCTAAAAAATTTTACGACCTCATCTCTAAATTTGAAGTGATGCTAGCCACACCAACGCTCTCAAACGCAAGGACTACACGCCACCAGCTAAGCAGCTGTTACGTAGGCAGCACGCCTGATAATATCGAGGGTATTTTTGATAGCTACAAAGAGATGGCGCTACTTTCAAAATTTGGCGGTGGTATCGGCTGGGACTGGAGCAAGGTGCGTGCGATGGGCGGCAGTATCGACGGACACAAAAACGCAGCTGGCGGTATCATACCATTTTTAAAAGTGACAAACGACATCGCAGTAGCGGTCGATCAGCTAGGCACTAGAAAGGGCGCGATCGCTGTTTATATCGAGCCTTGGCACATGGATGTGAGCGATTTTCTTGATCTTCGTAAAAACTCGGGCGAAGAGCGCCGCAGAGCGCACGAGCTATTCCCTGCGCTTTGGATAAACGACCTTTTTATGAAACGCGTCAAAGAAAACGCACGCTGGAGCCTATTTGACCCGGCAGAGGTCGCCGATCTGTGCGATCTATACGGCGATGAGTTCGAGGCACGCTACCTAGCATACGAAAACGACGAAAAGATCCAAAAAAACGTCGTCATGGCAAAGGAACTGTGGAAGAAAATTTTAACTAGCTATTTTGAATCAGGCATGCCGTTTTTGTGCTTTAAAGACAACGCAAACAAAGCCAATCCAAACGACCACGACGGCATAATCAGAAGCTCAAATTTATGCACCGAAATTTTCCAAAATACGCAACCAAACTACTACAAGATCAAGATCACGTTTGATAACGGCTCCGAGCGGTTATTTGACGAGGAAGAAGACGTCACCGTCGATAGCGGCATAACCAAAAAAGCCAAAAAACTAAGCGCTCTAGATAGTATCGGCGGTGAGCAAATTTTCATCGTCGAAAAAGAAAGCGTCGAGGGCAAAACCGCCGTATGTAACCTTGCGAGTATAAATTTAAGCAAAATCAACAAAAAAGAGGACATCGAGCGCGTCGTGCCGATAGCTATTAGGATGCTTGATAACGTTATAGACCTAAATTTCTACCCGCACAAAAAGGTCAAACACACCAACCTAGCCTCCCGCTCGATCGGCCTTGGCGTCATGGGCGAGGCACAGATGCTAGCCGAGCGCGGCGTGAAATGGGGCAGCTACGAGCACCTAGCGCTGATCGATAGCGTGATGGAAAACATAAGCTACAACGCCATCTATGCCAGCTCAAATTTGGCGGTAGAAAAGGGCGTTTATCCGCTCTTTGAAGGCTCAAAGTGGAGCAGGGGAGTGATGCCTATCGACACGGCAAACGCAAACGCCAAAGCGCTTCTAAACGATAGAGGCGGGCTATTTGACGAAAATGCCTGCGACTGGAGCAAACTACGCGAAAAGGTCAAAAAAGACGGCATGAGAAACGGCTATCTGATGGCGATCGCCCCAACTAGCTCGATCTCGATCCTTGTTGGCACTACTCAGACCATCGAGCCAGTCTATAAACGCAAGTGGTTTGAGCACAACCTAAGCGGTATGATCCCAAATGTCGTGCCAAATTTAAGCCCTGATACTTGGCAGTTTTACACGCCAGCATACGAGCTTGATCAGAGAATTCTCATAAAAGCAGGTGCTATCCGCCAAAAATGGATTGATCAAGGTCAAAGTCTAAATATCTTTATGAGCCTAGACAAAGCAAGCGGCGGATATCTAAGTGAAATTTATATGCTTGCATGGGAGCTTGGACTAAAATCAACTTATTATCTTCGCTCTGAGTCACCAGACAGTGAAAAACTAAACGACGTGGCCGACCGCTCTATCGAATGCGAGGGTTGTCAGTAAAATTTATTAGATACCTATGGCTATTTTTACCTTAGGTATCTTTTTATATCCATATTAAAAACAAAAAGGTAATTACTTTGTCTAGCTTAACAGATATTGAAAAAAGATATTTAGAAACGCTTTTTGAAATGGATAGTGGCTATGTCTTAGATTTTAGTAATCAAACTTTCTATGAATTTATAAAAAGTATCACCGGTATTGACATACATGATATAAAATATCAAATCTACGGAGGCTCTAAAGCCAAAAAGTTAAGAGTCTTTTGGCAAACTGAAAGTGACTCAGTAAATGGAAGAGTATTAAAAGGTTTATTAGAACGCTATAAATTTAATGTTGATAGCGGAAAAATTAAATTTAACGAAAAAATCTATAATGAATGCGTAAAAATTACAAACAGGCTTCTTGGCATTAAAAATACTATAGATTCAAGGGACGAATTATTAAAGATAAAATTTGACGATATCAATATTAAAGATTTATCTTTAGACCTTGGTTTGGAAAAGGTCTTGGAGCATAGAATGCTGGAGATAGATAAATGTTTGGACATTGGTGCATATATGTCGGCAATTATACTATGCGGAAGCGTCTTAGAATGTCTTTTATTGAGCTATATGCTAAAAAATCCAAAACAATTTAATACATATAACCAATCGCCAAAAGACAAAACTGACAAAGTAAAACCTTTTCAAGATTGGAAACTATCAGAAATGATAGATGTATCTGGCGGTATTGAGTTACTATCTCAAGATACTAAAAAATTTTCACATGAACTAAGAAATTTTAGAAACTATATTCACCCCATGGAGCAGTTGGCTAATAATTTTAAACCCGACGATCAAACAGCTAAAGTTGCTTTCCAAGTCTTAAAAATGGCTATTTTAGATTTAAAAAAACAAAGAGACACAAAACTACAATAGTAGTAGTTTTGTTTTATTATATTATAAAAAATAATTAATATTTTTAATTAATATAAAAAATAATAATATACATTATATATGCTAAATAACGTAAATTTATCCTTTAAGAAAAGTCTTTAAAATTTTATATTTTTTGATAAATATTATTAAACAAAAGAAAATAGTTATCTATCTTTTAAGCTTTCTTGTCCTATACTTTAAAACTCCATATTAAAAACAATCGGAAAGAGTGGGCGATGCGTGAAATTTTAAAACGAGACGGCACAAGACAAGAATTTGTAGCATATAAGATAGTAGATGCGATAAAAAAAGCATTTGCTAGCGAAAATTTAGCTTATGATGAGAAAGTTTTTACAAATGTTGTCCAAGATATCTTTCAAAAGTCAAGCGCAATAACAGTCGAAGACATCCAAGATGCGATCGAAAAAGAGCTATTTAATAGCGGATATTTTGATGTTTTAAAAAGCTTTATGCTCTACCGCCACACACACAAGCTTCAGCGTGAGCAAATTTTAGGCCTAAATGACGATACGACTTACATAAATTCAACTCAAACGATAAATGAGTATATAAACGGCACCGACTGGAGAATTTCTGCAAACTCAAATACAAGCTACTCAAATGCAGGACTTATCAACAACACCGCCGGTAAAGTCATCGCAAACTACTGGCTAGACGCTGTTTATAGCAAAGAAGAGGGCCTTGCTCATAGAAACGGCGACTATCACATACATGACCTTGACTGCCTTACAGGATATTGTGCTGGCTGGAGCTTGCGAGCTTTGTTAAACGAGGGCTTTAACGGCGTTCGTGGCAGAGTTGAGAGCAAAGCGCCAAAACACTTTAGAGAGGCACTTTATCAAATGGCAAATTTCTTAGGAATTTTGCAAAGCGAATGGGCTGGTGCTCAAGCTTTTTCTAGTTTTGATACCTACCTTGCGCCTTATGTTTTTAAAGATGATCTAAGTGACGCTGAGATCAAAAAGGCGATCACTAGCTTTATTTTTAACTTAAATGTGCCTGCACGCTGGGGACAAAGTCCATTTACAAACGTAACAATAGACATCACCTGCCCAAGCGACCTAAGAGATCAGATCCCAACGAGTGATGATATACACCTCTTTACAAATGTAAAAGATGAGAAAATTTTGAAAAAAGCAAACGAGCGTGGCAGAGAAAAACTAATCGATATGACTTATAAGGACTTCGAGCCTGAAATGGCACGCATAGATAAGGCATTTTACGAGGTTTTAACAGCTGGCGATAAGTGCTCACAGCCTTTTACATTTCCGATACCAACGGTAAATATTACAGAGGATTTTGACTGGGATAGTGAAGTGGCGGATGTACTCTTTGAAAATACCGCCAAAATGGGCTCAAGCTACTTTCAAAATTTTATCGGCTCACAATACACTTATGACGAGAATGGCAACAAGATAGAAAACGAAAAAGCCTACAAACCAGGACATGTTCGCTCTATGTGCTGCCGCTTGCAGCTTGATCTAAGAGAGCTTTTAAAACGAGGTGGCGGTCTTTTTGGTAGTGCTGAGATGACAGGCTCGATTGGCGTTGTCACTATAAATTTGGCTCGCCTAGGATACAACTTCAAAGGCGATAAAGTCGCACTTTATAACAGGCTAAGCTATCTTTTAGAGCTTGCTAAATCGACACTTGAAAAGAAGCGTAAATTTATCCAAGAGATGTATGACAGAGGGCTTTATCCTTATACGGCTAGATATCTAAAGCACTTTAACAACCACTTTAGCACGATCGGTATAAATGGCATGAACGAGCTTCTTAGAAATTTCACAAATGATAAGGAGAATATCTCAACAAAATTTGGACGTGATTTTGCTATTGAGATGGTCGAGTTTTTGCGCGACAAGATAAGGACATTTCAAGAAGAGACTGGAAATTTATATAACCTTGAGGCGACTCCAGCTGAGGGCACAACTTACCGCTTTGCTAAAGAGGATAAAAAGCGCTATCCAGACATCATCCAAGCAGGTGGCGGGGAGAATATTTACTACACAAACTCAACCCAGCTTCCAGCAAATTTTACAGACGATGCTTACGAGGCACTTGATTTGCAAGATGATCTTCAGACTTCATACACTGGTGGCACAGTATTTCACCTTTATATGAAAGAAAGGATCAGCTCACCTAAAGCTTGTAAGGAGCTTGTAAAGAGCATAATCTCAAATTATAAGCTTCCATATATCACGATAACGCCTGTGTTTAGTGTTTGTTCAAAACATGGTTACATTGCTGGAGAGCATGAATTTTGTCCGCTTTGTGATGCAGAATTAATAGAAAAAGAGAAAAACAATTCCAAATAAGGAGAGGAAATGACAGAAAAAGAAATTTTAGAAAAAGTACAAGATAAACGCACAAAATGCGTAGTCTATACTCGTGTTATGGGGTATCATCGCCCAGTTGAGAGCTTTAACCTTGGTAAAAAAGGCGAGCATAAAGAGCGTATTAAATTTGATGAATACGCAAGTTGCTGCAAAAGATAATCACCGCAGCCAATAAAAACACAAAAACTCAAATAAAAAAGGCACAATCTTCTGTGCCTTTTAAATCTCAAAAGGTCCATAAATTTGCATAAAGTCTTTAGTATAACGCCATTTACTACGCTTGATTATCCAGACAAAGTGGCTGCAGTAGTTTGGTTTGCAGGCTGTAATATGCGATGTGTGTATTGCTACAATATAGAAGTTGTAAATTCAAATGGCAATATAGAAATGGCTGAGGTTTGTAACTTTTTAGACCGCCGCATAGGTAAGCTAAATGGCATCGTCTTTAGCGGTGGCGAATGCACGGCAAATCCTTTGTTTTTAAAACTTGCAAGAGAGGTTAAGTCAAGAAATTTTTGCCTAAAGGTCGATACAAATGGCTCTCATATTGAGATTTTAAAAGAGGCGATAGGCGAAGGGCTGATTGACTATATCGCACTTGATTTTAAAGCACCAAAAGAGAAATTTGTGGGCGTAACTGGCTCAAATTTATATGAAAAATTTATTAGCGCACTAAAGTATCTGCTTGAGATAAATTTCGATTTTGAAGTAAGAACAACCGTGCATGCAGATTTTTTAGATGAAGCAGATATTTCTTTGATGTCTGAAATTCTTTATGACCTTGGATATAGAGGCAATTATTATTTGCAAAAATTCCTTAGCACAGGTGAAAATTTTGGAAATTTGGTTGATGCTAAAAGTAGCTTTGATCCGAAAAAAATCATCTCAAAACTTCCTATCAAACTAAGAAACTTTTAAATTTCTACTCATTATTTTTAACAAAAATTTTTGCTTTACAAAACTATAATCATTAAAACTAATAAGGAGAAACTATGCAAAATTTTAGCTTTTTAAACCCTACAAGAATAGAATTTGGCAAAGACAAAGAGCAAAATATCGGCAGATATATGAAAGAATTTGGCGTTAAAAAGACGCTTATCATCTATGGCAGCGATAGGATCATAAAAAATGGCCTTTTTGATGTGGCAGCAAAGAGCCTAAGTGCAAATGGCATTGAGTTTTGCAAGATCGGTGGTGTGAAGTCAAACCCAGTTCTAAGCAAGGTAAATGAGGCTATAAATTTAGCAAAAAAGCAAGGTGTCGATAGCGTGCTAGCCATAGGCGGTGGCTCTGTACTTGACACGGCAAAGGCCGTGGCTGCTGGAGTTAAATATAACGGCGACGTTTGGGACTTTTTTACCGGCAAAGATCCAAGTGAAGCGCTTATGATCTTTGACATCATAACGCTTGCAGCAACTGGCTCAGAGATGAACGGCGGCTCGGTCGTCACAAACGAAGCCACAAAACAGAAATTTGCTATGCACGGAGCATGTCTTTACCCAAAAGTATCGGTGATAAATCCACTTCTTCAAGCAAGTGTGAGCAAAGAGTATTTGGTCTATTCGGCTTCCGACATTATCGCTCATAGCATCGAGGGCTACTTTACAGCGAGTGTTCAGCCTGAGATCATAAATTTATACATCGAAGCAAACATCAAAACGGTCATGAAAACGACAGAAATTTTACTAAAAGAGTCATGTAATTACGATGCTAGAGGCGAGTTTGCCTGGGCTGCTACGATGGCACTAAATGGCTTAACTTACGTTGGCACAGCTGGCTACTCATATCCAAATCACATGATCGAGCATGCCATAGGTGCGGTAGTAGACTGTGCACACGGAGCTGGACTAAGTGTGGTTATGCCAGCTTGGATGAAGTGGTATAAGAGTAGAAATTTAGAGGCATTTAAGCGCTTTGGCAAAGAAATTTTTGGCGTGGATGACGCAGACGCAGGCATAGAGAAGCTAAAAGAGTGGTTTAGCAAGATTGGCACGCCAACGAGTCTTATTGAAATCGGCGTTGATGAGACAAATTTAGACGAGATCATGGCGTTAGTTTATGACTACGCCAAGGGCAGGGGACTAGAGCAAATTTATACAAAAGAGGCCATAAGTGAAATTTTTGCCTTAGCGAGATAGAATTTATCTAAATTTTACAAAGGAAAGATATGAAAAAGATCGCCCTTATAGCTGGAGCTAGCGGTGCTTTGGGAAGTGAGATTTTAAAAAATTTATGCGAGAGTGAGCATTATAGTAAGGTTATCGCCCTTGCTAGGCATGAACTAGAATTTACTCACGAAAAGCTTGAAGTAAAGATAGTAAATTTTGACGAGCTAAAAGATGAGGTGCCATTTATCGCTGATGATGTATTTTGCGCGCTTGGCACGACGATGAAGGTGGCAAAGCACAAGGAGCAGTTTTACAAAGTCGATGTGACCTATCCGCTAAATTTTGCCAAATTTGGCTTGGAGTGCGGCGCAAAACGCTTTGTTTTACTCTCAGCTGCAGGTGCTAGCAGAAAGTCAGGCTCATTTTACCTAAAGGCAAAAGGCCAAGCAGAAGCAAAGATAAAAGAGCTTGGATATAGCTCATTTCACGTCGTTAGGCTGCCACTTATCGAGGCTGAGAGAAAGGACTTTAGACTTGGCGAGTATCTGGCGATAAAGGCGTTTAAATTTATCCCAAAAGGCTTTTTTGACGAGTATCGTCCAATGAGGGCGGCTGATATCGCTAAAGTGATCGTGCAAGTAGCGCAAGATGACCACAGCGAAGGTGTCAAAATTTATAGCCCGATGGAGTACGCGAAGTGAAAAGATACATCGCCATCACTGGAGCAAGCTCAGGTATAGGAGCGGCCGCGGCAAAGGTATTTGCAAGGCGCGGGGAGAATTTGATCCTTATTGCAAGACGTGGTGAGCTTTTAGAACAGCTAAAAAGCGAGATAGCTAAATTTTCGGATGTTGATGTTGTCATAGAGATTTGTGATCTATCAAAACAAGAAAATGCCCTCTCTCTTTGGCAAAATTTAGAAAAATATGAGCTAAAAGCGCTTATAAACAATGCTGGCTTTGGTGACTATAACAAGGTCGGCGAGCAAAATTTAGAAAAAATCACGCAGATGATAAATTTAAACATCATCTCACTTGTCACGCTCTCAACGCTCTTTACTAAAAAATACAAAGACAAAGATACACAGCTCATCAATATCTCTTCAATAGGTGGCTACAAGATCGTACCAAATGCCGTCACATACTGCGCTAGCAAATTTTTCGTAAGCGCCTTTAGCGAGGGGCTTTACCACGAGCTAGCACAGGACAAGCAGGCAAAAATGCAGGCTAAAGTGCTAGCTCCAGCTGCCACAAAGACAGAATTTGGCATGGTGGCAACTAGCAAAAAGAGCTACGACTACGACAAAGCGTTTAAAAAGTATCACACGAGCGAGCAGATGGCGGAGTTTTTGCTTCGCCTTTATGATAGCCATTACTGCGTTGGCGCGGTCGATAGAGATAGCTTTGAGTTTAGTTTAAGCAAGCCAAAATTTGACTACGCGATCAAATACGAGCCAAAAGATAACTAGGCGCTAAAGCCCTGGCAGCCTACGCCAAGGCTGGTAAAGCAAAAAGTAGGACAAAATAAAAAGGCAGATCATGAAAGGCGTTAGAGTTGCTATTTTAGGGGTTTGTTTAGTAGGTGCGTGCTTTGGAAATGAACTTAAATTTGATGAAAAGAAATTTGAGCTAAAAAGCGTGCAAGTTGGCGAGAAGACGCTTAAATTTAGAGCTTATGAGGGCATAGTCTATGTGGCAAAGCCAGTTAGTGACTATCAGGTCTTAAATTTTTATGTGCCAGAGGATAAATTTAGCGACCAAAAGAGCGCTATCCTTATGCCAAACGCGATCGGCGGCTATATGAGCGCAATGCCTTCAAAGCCAGAAATCCAAAACGAAAAACCAAATGCCACCCTCGAAGCGCTTCTTAGAGGCTATGTCGTGGCGAGCGTTGGCGCTAGGGGTAGGACACTAAAAGATGGCGAGAAATTTATCGGTAAAGCACCAGCTGCGATAGTCGATCTAAAAGCGGCCGTTAGATATCTTAAATTTAACGACAAATTTATGCCAGGCGACGCAAATAAGATCATCTCAAACGGCACTAGTGCAGGAGGCGCGATGTCTGCACTTCTTGGCATTAGTGCAGGGGCAAAAGAGTATGAGCCATATCTTAAAGAGCTAGGCGCTGCAAAGGCGGATGATCAAATTTACGCCGCTTCAGCCTACTGCCCTGTGACAAATTTAGAGCATGAGGACGAGGCATATGAGTGGATGTTTGGGGATTTGGATAAATTTGAAAGGATTGATTTTACAAGTCTTGACGCGGCTAGCTTTAACGACAGGAGCAAAAAGCCAAAGATGATCACAGGTGAGCTAAACGCCACGCAAAAAGAGCTCTCACGTGAGCTAAAGAGTAAATTTCCAGCCTATCTAAACTCGCTAAATTTAAAAGACGCCAAAGGCCACGCGCTAAGCCTTGATGAAAACGGCGAGGGCAGTTTCAAAGAGTATATAAACGCCCTTATCTCAAGAGCATTTACCGCTACAAAAAGTAGCGACAAAAGCACACTAACGCCTAAATTTATCACGCTTGACACGCAGGGCTGCTCGCTTGGATATACATTTAAGCTTGAAGACTTCATCGCCTCGCTAAAACGCGCCAAAGCACCAGTCGCATTTGACGGTCTTGCACTAGAAAATCCTGAAAACGATCTCTTTGGCGATAGCAAAACGCCTGCAAAGCACTTTACTAAATTTGCAAAAGAGCGAAGTGGTGGCCAGATGGCAGAGGCTAGCGTCATAAAAATGATGAATGCGATGAACTACGCTAAAAACAAAAATGCAGCGAAATTTTACCGCATAAGGCAGGGCACAAACGACACCGACTTAGCGCTTGCCATACCTGCTATGCTTGCACTTTCGCTTAAAAATGCTGGCAAAGAGGTTGATTTTGAAGCGGTCTGGAGACAAGGACATGGCGGCGACTACGACCTTGATGAGCTTTTTGCTTGGATGAAAAGAGTAGAGAATAGATAAATTTAAGGAGTTTTGATGATAAAAAAGCTATTTTTACTAGCGGTTTTGGCGGCTTTTGCCTTTGGGGCGGAGGCAAAAGTGAGCTTATATGAGCTGCTTTCAACGCCAAATAACAAGACTTTGCTAAAGCAGCTTGGCAGAGAAAAAATACTAAGCTCAAAGAGCGAGCCAGGCACACAGGCGATCTTTTTTGTAAACGCAAAGAGCAAGGCCAGAGCTATTTTACGTGCTTGAGTTTTATAAGGATGAGGAGGCTTATAAAAAGCATATTAGCTCGGCGCATTTTAAGAAATTTGTAAGCGCAAGCGCTTAAATTTTAGCTAGCAAAAAGGCTATTGGTGTAAAAAAGAGGGCTGCGTTTTCTAAAAATTTAACGCCGGAGAGGCTAAAAGATGCCTACTTTCACATCACAAACTTAAGCCTAAAGGCAAAAAGCGATGCGAAATTTGAAAAGATCATCAAACAATATATGCAAAAAAGTGTAGATGAGGGCGCTTATGCGCAGTTTGCCTTTAGTAAAAAGGATGCGCCAAACAAGTGGGTGCTGGTTGAAATTTACAAAGACGAAGCTAGCTTTGAGAGCTACTGCCACAGCGAAAACTACAAGGCTTACGCAAAAGAGCGAGCTGGGCTAATAGACGAATTTGACGGCTTTGGTCTCAAAAACGAGACCTCATTTAGCAAGGTAAAATTTTAGGAGATGTTATGAATAAAATTTCACTTTTTTGCGCACCGGCACTCATTGGCAGTACGGCTTTTGCCATTGATAAGGTAGGATGTGAGAGTTTAAAAGATGTGAAAATTTTAAACAACGAGATGATAGATGTGGTGTGGAATGAGAGCGGCGAAGTCTCGGCTGATAGGATGTCTGCACTAACTGGCGGTAGTAAAAATATGATCAAAGCAAAGCCTCACTGCGTGGTGCATGGCAAGCTATATAGGCGCGTAGGCTCGGACGGCAAAGAGTACGCCATAGACTACGAGCTAAGGCTGCCAGAGCAGTGGAATGAGAAGTTTTTATTTCAAGGTGGTGGCGGTATGGACGGCTTTGTAGCGCCTGCTATTGGTGCGGTGCCGATACGAACAAGCACAGCCACGCCAGTGCTTCTTAGAGACTATGCGGTCGTTACTACAAACTCAGGTTACCCAAAGTCAACGGCTGAGTTTGGGCTGGATCAACAAGCAAGGCTAGACTACGCCTATCAAGCGATCGGCAAGGTCATAGACGCAGCTAAGCAAATTTTAGTTGCCGCATACGCCAAAGCCCCAAAACACAGCTATTTTATGGGCTGCTCAAATAGCGGCAGGGCAGCACTCATCGCAGCACAGCGCTATCCGCTAGAATTTGATGGCGTCATCGCTGCAAACCCTGGCTTTAGGCTATCTCGCGCGGCGATCGCTCAGCAGTGGGACAACCAAGCCCTTATGAAGATAGCTCCGAAAAATGAAAAAGGCGAGAAAATATTTGCAAATGCCCTAACGCAGGATGACCTTGATAAGCTAAGCCAAGCCGTGCTTGAAAAATGTGACGGCTTAGACGGGCTAAAAGATGGGATCATCAATGCTTGGGAAACGTGCAAATTTGACCCAAAAAGCTTAAATTTGCCAAAGCAAAAGATAGCAGCGATAGAGAAAATCTTTAACGGAGCTAAAAACAGCAAGGGCGAGCAAATTTATAGTGGCTGGTTTTACGACTCAGGCGTGAGCGCTGAGGGCTGGAGGCAATGGAAACTAGGCGACTCACAAAGCGCCAAGCCAAACGCTAGAAACATCACGCTTTCAAGTGGCTCGGTGAATTACTACTTTTTAACGCCCGCGCAGCCAAATTTTGACACGATAAATTTTGACTTTGACAAAGACACGCCAAAGACTTTCGAGACCGCAGCGAGAAATGACGCCATCTCAACAAGCCTTAGCACATTTAGCGCAAATGGCGGCAAGATAATCATCGTAACTGGCGTCTCAGACCCAGTTTTTTCGGCAAAAGATCAAAGGGATTGGTTTAAAAAGCTAGAGGCTGATAATGAAAATAGCCAAAATTTCGCGGCATTTTTTGCGCTACCTGGGATGAACCACTGCGGTGGCGGAAACGGCATAGATGACGTCGATCCTCTTAGTGCGCTTGAAGCGTGGCACGAAAAGGGCGAAGCGCCAAAGAGCATGCTAGCAAAAAGTAGGACCTACGCTGGCAAGGAATTTTTAGTGTGTGCCTATCCAAAGGTAGCTACATACGTGGGTGGCGATACCAGCAAGGCAAGTAGCTTTGTTTGCAAGTAAATTTAAGGAGAGAAAATGAGTGAAATTTTAGTTGTATCAGGTCACACTGACCTTGAAAATTCCTTTGCAAATAAAATCATCTTGGGCGAGCTAAAAAAGCACGTGCCAGAGGCTAAATTTGACATACTAAGCGAGCTTTATAAAAACTATGTGATCGATGTAAAAGCCGAGCAAGAGAAGCTTGTAAAGGCTGATGTGATTGTGCTTGTTTATCCATTTTTTTGGTACGGCGTGCCATCGCTTTTACAAAAATGGTTTGAGGATGTGCTAGTTCATGGCTTCTCTCATGGCAGCAGCGGAGATAAGCTACGTGGCAAGAAGCTAGTGCTTTCATTTACCTCTGGCGCGCCTGAAGAGCTTTATAAAAAAGAGGCGCTTCAGCGATACGAGATAGAAGAATTTTTGCCACCACTTAAGGCACTAGCGAATACTTGCGGAATGGAGTTTGCAGGATATGTTTATAGCGGAGGGCTATCATATCAGAGCAGACACGATGAGGCAAAGCTTGCTTTGATAAGGCAAAAGGCGCTCGATCATTCAAAAAGACTAGGCGAGCTGATAGGCAAAATTTCATGATGCCAGCAAAATTTTATAAATATATTTTTGCGTTTATAATGTCAGCATTTATGACGTTTTTTATGTCATTTGTGCTGACATATCTAAACCTTGGCTTTGTTGATGGCTTTGTAAAAATTTGGCTAACTGCTTACGTAAAAGCTTTTGTAGTAGCGTATCCTGTGCTTTTGCTAGTCTCTCAATTTGTAACGAAACTCACACAAATTTTATGCAAAAAATAAAATAATAATATACGTTATCAATAAAAATTATTATTTACTTATTTTAATTATTTGGTTATAATCCAATCAAAATTTATCAAAATAGGAGTCAAAATGAGACAGTACGAAACATACAAATGCGAGAAATGCGGCAACGAGATCGAGGTTCAAAAAGTTGGCGGCGGTACACTAACCTGTTGCGGCGAAGAGATGAAATGCGTGACTGAAAATTTAACAGCTGTAAATTTGATGAAGGCATTTGCTGGCGAGTCACAAGCTAGAAATAAATATGAGCTTTACGGCGACCTAGCTAAAGAAGCAGGCTATCACGCGATAGCTAGACACTTTTATGAGGCAGCTGAGAATGAGAAATGGCATGCAAGAGCTGAGTTTAAAAAATATCACGAGCTAATGAACGATCCGATCGATAAGATGGATAAAAATTTACTTGACGCTGCAGCTGGCGAAAACTACGAGCATACGACGATGTATCCAGACTTTGCAAAGATCGCAAAAGAAGAAGAGCTAAGAGATGTTGAGAGGTTATTTAACGCGATCGGCAAGGTCGAGGTTGAGCATGAAAGAGAATATCTAGAGCTTAAAAAGATGCTTGATGAAGAGGGCTTTTTTGAGAGCGATGAAGAAGATATCTGGGTTTGCGAGGTGTGCGGACACGTTCATAGAGGCAAAAAAGCTCCAGGCGCTTGCCCGCTTTGCAAAGCTCCAAAAGAGTATTTTAAGCGCGAATTTCTAGGCTAAAAGCCAAAATAGTCAAGGTGTTTGCCTTGGCTATTAATTTAAGTCATAAAATATTATAAAAATGATACAATCCTTTCAAATTTTCACAAGGAGAAAGAGATGAAAAAATCACTTTTAGTTTTAGCTACTCTTGGCTTTGCACTAAGCCTAAACGCTGCAGATCTTACAGATACTTGCAAATCATACTTCTCAGACATCGATAAGATGGTTGAAGCTTACAAAAAAGCTGGACAAGAGCAACAAGTAAAAATTTATGAAGATCAAAAGAAACAATCAATGGACCAACTAGCTTCTTTACCAAAAGAGCAACAAGATGCTACTTGCAAACAAGCTAAAGAGATGTTTGCTCAAGTAATGGAACAAATGAAAAAACAAGGTCTTTTAAAATAAATTTTTATGGCTAGTTTTTCTAGCCATATCCTAATCCTCTTTTTCTAATTCGTTATTTACGCCGATCTCTTTTACTTCTATATCTTTTTGATCGTCTGGAGACAAGCGTTTAAAATTTTCAAGTCTACTAACAAGACCATCTCTGCCACTAAAACTTGATGCAAGGGCGTTAAAATGTTTGTTTGCAGTATTTAGTGTATTGCTAAGTCTATTCATATGCTCGGCCACATTGCGGACTTTATCATAAATTTTAATCGCACTCTTTACGATATTTTTGGCCTCTTCATTGCCACGTTCTATGCGCCATAAATTTGCCACTGTGCGAAGAATAGGCATAAGTGTAGTGTGAGATACTAGTATTACGCGCTTTTGAAATGCATAGTCAAAAAGAGAACTATCAAATTTCATAGCCTCGATATATGCTGGCTCAATTGGTATAAACATCAATACAAAATCAGGACTATCAGGTACGATCTCTCCGTAATTTTTACTATTTAAGCCATCTATGTGGTTTTTCATAGAAGCAATATGCTCTTTCAATGCTAAATTTAGCTCCTCTTCGTTGCTAGCTGTGATAGCCTTTTCGTAAGCTACAAGTGAGACTTTAGAATCAACTATTAGGTGCTTACCATCTGGTATCTTTACTATAAAATCAGGAATAAGACGTTTGCCTTCTTCGTTCTTGAAATTTTGTTGTGTCAAGTAGTGCTCATCTTTTACAAGTCCAGAAGCCTCAAATGTGCGTTCAAGCTGTATTTCACCCCAGTTTCCAAGTGTTTTATTGCTACCTTTTAGTGCAGTGGCTAGTGAGTTTGCCTCTTTTGACATTGAGATACCAACCTCACTTATGTGCTTAATCTGCGTTCCTAGCGCGCTCATGCCTTTAACTGATTCGTCGTGGACTGCATTTACGCGCTCTTGAAAGGTTGAAATTTGCTCCTTTAGAGGCTTTAGTAAAAGATCTAAAGAATTTTGGCTATTTTGTGTGAAATTTGCACTTTTTTCTTCAAATATTTTATTTGCAAGATTAGAAAATTCCAAATTTAACTCATTTTTTACTTTTAATAAATTTGCCTCTTGCTCTTTTAGGCTATTTTCTTTTGCTTCTATTTCATTTCTAAGCACAGCCATATCACGTTTTAATCTATTTTCTCTCTCACTTGCTTCAGCTAAAGCACTTTTATTTTGATTTAGCTCGGCTAGAGTTGCAGTGAAATTTGCCTCGTTATTCTTGGCCCTTTCATTTGCTGTACCGATACTCTCTTTAAGCTCGTTTATCACGCGCTCCATTGCATCTTCGGCTTCGTCTTTTTGTGCTATTTTGGTTTTTAGCGCATCGATCTCACTGATGAGCTCGTCTATTCGCTCGTGATTTGACATAAGCCTTGCTTTTTGCTCGCTAATTAGCTGTAGATTTTCACTATTTTTAGATACTAAATTTGTTAGATTTGATGAAATTTCAAAATTTTCTTGCTCTTTTTGTGCCAAATTTCTCTTTAGCTCGAGTTTGTCTCTATTAAATGAATAGATGACAAATATCGCAATCAAAAATAGTACTCCTAAAAATATAGCAGCATAAAAATAGAAATCTTGTTGCATTTAGTATCCTTAAAAAATGAAGAAATTTTTATATTTTTACAAAAGCAAAGAGATTACTCCTTGCTTTATAGTAAATTTTATGCTTCTAGAACTGCTCCGTTGCTTGCGTTTGTGACTAGTTTGCGGTATTGCCTTAGCCAGCGAGAGGTTAGCGCTTTATCAACTGGCTTAAATTCCGCTCTTCTCTTTGCGATCTCGGCTTCGCTTAGGCGAACGTTTATCTCGTATTTATCGACGTCTATATCGATTATATCGCCATCTTTTAGCAGGCCTATCATGCCACCTTCAGCCGCTTCTGGGCTTACGTGGCCGATGCTTAGACCCCTTGTCGCCCCGCTAAAGCGACCATCTGTGATGAGTGCTACGTCTGCACCAAGGCCTCGTCCCATGATGAGTGAGGTAGGGCTTAGCATCTCTTGCATGCCAGGGCCTCCGCGTGGGCCTTCGTAGCGGATGACGACGACATCGCCTTTATCTACTTTACCGCTTGAGATACCAGCTATGGCTTCATCTTGTGAGTTAAAGCAGACCGCTTTGCCGCTAAATTTACGCTCGCCAACGATGCCAGCTGTCTTGATTACACAGCCTTGCTCGGCTAAATTTCCAAATAAAATGGCAAGTCCGCCAACTTGTGAATAGGCGTTTTCTACTTTGTGAATGATGCTTTCATCTTTGATGTCACTTACCTTGACACGCTCTCCTAGAGTTTCGCCACTAACTGTGAGATTGTCCAAATTTAGCATGCCATTATCTCTGCGTGAAATTTCTTTTATCACCGCATTCATACCGCCAGCTCTACCGATATCCTCCATATGCACGTTTGGCAAGCTTGGGCTGATCTTAGCGATGTGAGCGATATTTTGGCTGATCTTATTTAGCTCTTTGATATCTAAATTTACGCCAGCCTCTCTTGAGATGGCTAGCATGTGAAGGACGGTGTTACTACTGCCGCCCATCGCCATATCAACGACAAGTGCGTTGCGGATCGCCTTTTCATTTAGTATGTTTCTTATCTTAAATTTCTCATCAAGGGCGATCTGGCAAATTCTACGAGCAGCTTGCCTGATGAGCTCCTCACGCTCTGGAGTTAGCGCCAGGATGGTGCCGTTGCCAGGGAGCGCTATACCCATCGCTTCACAAAGCGTGTTCATAGAATTTGCTGTAAACATACCGCTACAGCTGCCACCGCTTGGACATGCATTGCACTCGATATCTTTTAGCTCGGCCTCATCTATCTCTTTGGTCTCAAATTTACCAACCGCCTCAAACGCAGTCGCAAGATCGATTGGCTTGCCATCTTTTGTGTAGCCCTTTTTCATTGGGCCACCGCTTACAAACACGGTTGGGACATTGACCCTTAAAGCACCCATAACCATGCCAGGGACGATCTTGTCGCAGTTTGGCATACAAACAAGTGCGTCAAGTGCATGAGCGTTCATCACGGTCTCTATCGAGTTTGCGATGATCTCACGGCTAGGCAAGCTATATAGCATGCCACCATGCCCCATCGCGATGCCATCATCCACGCCGATACAGTTAAACTCAAATGGAATACAGCCATTTTTGCGAATCTCATCTTTTAAAATTTGCGCATATTTATTTAAGAAAAAGTGGCCTGGAATGATCTCTATAAAGCTGTTTGCAACGCCGATAAATGGTTTATTAAAGTCATCATCTTTTAACCCAGTCGCACGTAAAAGTGAGCGGTGTGGGGCTCTTGTGTAGCCTTTTTTGATTATATCGCTTCTCAAATTTGATCCTTTTTTAAAATTTGAGAGGATTTTATCACATATAAAGTATCAAAGATTTTAAAAAAATTTTGCAAATTTAAAAATTTTTTTATTACATAAATAACACATTAAATTTGTAAAATTTATACAAAAAGGATGAGCTAAATAGCTACGAAATTTCGGCAATTTTAATCAAAGCAGTATGCAAAATAATAACGTAAAAATATTATCAATGTGTTATAAATATTGATTCATAGGGCTTTATTGTACCCTGGTACAATTTACAAGGCCTATGAAAATTTATACAATGCGATAAAATTTTTTAACAAGGATGAGAAAATGATCGCAAAAATAGAGGGCATAAAAGTGATGCCAATGCAAACTAAAATTTTAAATTCTGGCGTAAACTTTTATGAAAATAACTTCACAAATACAACTTTAATTTTTCCTTTTTACGCGAAGAAGTAAAACAACTTCTAATCTCCAAAACAAGAGCGATTTAGCTTTTATTTTAAATTTAATTTATAGTTAAGAGAGTTTTATATGCAAAGTGAAAAAATAGAAATTTTACTTGATGAAGTGAATGAAACAATAGATTCGATATTTAGAACCTGTAATAAAAATGGTGGAACAAAGAAAGCTTTGGAAAATAGAAAGCTAAATAAAGAAATTTTGAAAGATAAATTTGCATCGATCTTTTTAAAATTTGACCAGATAGATGATGATAATTTTAAAAGCATAGCCCTTGCAAGTGATGAGACAAAAGAGCTAAGTGAGATGGTAAAAGCTTTTGAAGCGGATAAAGATATAGACTTGCCAGAACTAGAGCGAGCGATAAATTTTAACCTTACTAGAATCAAAGAAGCAATCTATAAATTTCAAAACAACAACTAAAAGCTGGTGAGAGAAAAATCTCACACCAGATACTGCTAATAACTAAATACCTCCGGATCAATAACCATTGCCCTATAAGCAACATCATCTCTTGAAGCAGAGTCTACATCCATCTCAAATTTGATCTCATTTGTCTTTGGATCGATCTCAACTAAGACCATTTTGATAGTCTTGTCAGGACGGAGTAAATTTACATTTGAGCTTGAGATGAAGTAGGTATTTTTATCCTTTTGCCACTCGACGTTGCTAGTAACTGCGCTATAAAAGTTAAAGCCACGCTCCTTGCCAAACTGCCAAGTCTGCTCAACCGTGCCCTTTTTCTCATCTATCTTGTACTCAACCGCGCGGGAGTATTTATCCTCTTTAAAGGCTGGCTGCTCCATGCCTCTTGCATCGCCATTGTCAAAGACGCTTAGATGTTTTATACTGCCTTTGTTGTCATATCTTGGCGTTAGCCATGCGGTGTGTTGAGTCCATGACCAGTCAAATTCGCCCTCGCATTTTGAGTTTTCGCATTTTATCTCATTGCCTTTGCTATCGACTGGAGTTAGCACTTTGGCTTTAAATTCTTCACTCCAGCCCTCAGGCGAAGCTAGTATCCATTTTACTTTTTTATCTCGGCCGATTTTAACGATACCTTGGTGGCGAAGTGAGAGGATAATGCTATCGTCGCTCTCATCATATGAGATAGAGTTTACGTGAGCCCAGTTTCTGCCTGTGCCAGTAGAGGTGATGTCGCCAAATGGCTGATCATCGCTTATCTTGATTTCTTTTGCCTCCATGTCGATATTTAGGCAAACAGCTCTAGCATCAAGTGCTTTTATGAGGTTGCTGCGGTAGACGTTGTTGCCAAAAATTTCGTTTAGATCCCACTCTTCGACCACTTTGCCAGTGCTATCGACCTCGATGATGTGGTCTCTTATAGTGTGAGAAATTTTGCCATCTTTGTGGTGGTAGTTGTATTTGCCAACTCTAAGAAGTGAGTGGTCGCCCTTTAACGGCATAACTTCGTGGCTTAGATCGATGTAGCCTCTTGGAAGCGGGCGATTATAAATTTCTTTTCCCATAAGGTCGTATCTTAGATATCTTTGAGCCATGCCAAAGCTGATATCGCCGTTTTTTAGCTGATGAAAGCCCATCATCATGCCTCCATCCATTACTCTGCGCTCGCTGCGGTCGTAAAATTTTTGATAGTCAAGATACCATCTAACCTCACCTTTGGTGTCTACGATGTAGTTTTCGGTAAAGTCATTCCAGCTAGCAGCTCCGCCATTTTTCCAATCAAGCGGTTTATAGACGCTTGTGATCGTGTTATTTATGAGATAGAGCCTGTTTTTAAAGGCAGGATCGACCTTTTTCACGCGAGTCTTTTGCATGTGTGAGAACCTATAATCACGGCTATATGTGACGATAGGCTGGGCGTAAATTTTATATATTTCTACCTTTTTAGCTCCGTTAAATGTGTAGCTAACGACAACTTCATTTAGATAGTCAGGGTAAAGTCCCCAAATAGGCACACCATCATGCGTAAGCAGGGCATGCTCTGAGACGTTGTAGTCGATGTCGATACCGCCATCTGGCTTGCCTTTTACTTTGACGTGGATATCTTTGATGTCCTTGCCAGCTCTATCGATGATAGCAGTTAGAGGCGATACGTCATAAGGATTTATAAAGACCGATCCAAGCTCACCTTGAACCTTTACGTGATGAGCCAGGACTCCAGCCTCTAGTGGCGTGATGCCTATACTAAGACCACTAACCAAAACAGCCGCAAGGGTAACAGAACCTAAGAAATTCTTGCTCATTTTCGCTCCTTTAATAAAATTTAATGATATCTTACTACCCAAATTTCACGCAAAACTAACGCTTATATGAAAAGTGGCTTAAATAAATTTATAAAGAAGTCGTTTTAAAGAGTAAAAATAAAAAGAAGAATTTAGGAGCAAACGCCCCTAAATTTTAGTTATTTGTGTCAAATTTCTTAAGAGAAAAAAGAACAAATTTATAGCTAGCAAATAGCGTCACTGGCCAAAGTATCAAAAAAATTCCTGCTTCTAACATTTATAATCCTTAGTATGCGTGATGATCATTTTTGATCTCGTCTTGCGTGATCTTCTTGCTGTCTATTGCTCTCCAAACGACGATGATATAAGCAAGCACTACTGGCACTAGCAAACTAACATAGGCCATAACGCCAAGTGTATAGTGGCTAGAGCTTGCGTTTTTGATAGTTAGCGAGCTAGAAAGGTCACTAAATGACGGATAAAATGCAGTGCCATTTAGGCCTGTTATCAAAAATAGTGCGGTCACAGCCAGTGTCACACCAACACCGTAAGCAAAAATTCCACGTATACTTTTTGTAAATGCTCCTTGGAAAATTCCAACAAGTACCAAAACAACGCCAACAAGAAGCAATATACCGACGATAGGCATCTCGATCAAATTTATAGCGTATTTGTAAGGCATAAGGCTAACTACGCCATTTGCGTCGTATGCAAAGCCATCTTTTGTAAGCACCCAAGCAAGAAATCCTAGAAAAAATGGCAAAAATAGCACGGTGTTGATAATTAGCTGTTTTCTAGCGTTTTGTATAAATTCGCCATCAGCGATGTTGTTTATAAGATATAAGCAGCCGCCTACGCGAGATAGGAAAAACATCGCTATGCCAAGCAAGTATAAGTAAGGATTTGCCAAAGCTTCAAGACCGCGAAAAGGAGTCTTCCACTCGACAAAATTGTGTTCATTTAGCACAAAATCGCTTCCGCTAAAAAATGTACTAACCGCCATGCCAATAAGGATAACGCCAAGTGAGCCATTTATGAAAAGGAAAATTTCATAAGTTCTAGCGCCTAAAAAGTTATTAGGCTTTTTGCGGTACTCGTAGCTTACAGCTTGGATGATAAAGCAAAATAAAATAGCCAGCCAAACCCAGTAAGCGCCACCAAAGCTAGTAGCGTAAAATAGCGGGAATGCCGCAAAGCACGCGCCACCAAACATAACAAGCGTCGTAAATGTAAGCTCCCATTTTCTACCGATAGAATTTATGAGCATATCTTTTTTAAGCTCGTCCTTGCCAAGGCTAAAGATGAGCGACTGGCCGCCTTGAACAAACATCATAAATACCAAAAGTCCGCCAAGAAGGCTAACTATAAACCACCAATAAATTTGTAAATTTTCTAAGCTTAAACTATGCATGATCGTTAAATCCTATCTTTATTTGCTTAAGCATGATCTTGATCTCGGCTATCAGCAAGACCGTAAATAAAACAGCAAATAATGTAAATGAAATTTTGACATTTGAGTCAGATAAATTTGTAGCTCCGACGCCAACGGTCATGAGATCTTGTATCGCCCATGGCTGACGGCCGACTTCTGTTACTATCCAGCCAGCCTCAGCTGCGATGTAGCCAAGCGGTATGGTAAAGAGGCAGACCCACAAAAATACTCTTATGTTTTCAAATTTATATTTTTTTGAAAGATTTAGATAGAGCGTAATAGCAAAAAGAGCTATGAAGTAAGTGCCAAGTGCGACCATGATGTGGAAGCTATAAAATGTAAGTGCAACTGGTGGCACAGCATCTTTTGCGTCCTTAAGATAGCCATATCCTAAGAAATTTAGGTTGCTCTCTAAATTTGAAAGCGAGCTTTTCATCAAGCTCTCGTCATTTGCTTTTTTAGCCTCTTTGTAGTTTTTAAGAGCTTCGATAGCTACTTTGCCCTTTGCCATCTTCTCTTCTACGCTTATTAGATTGTGCTCGCTGTTGCCATAAAGTAGGTCGTTTATGCCTGGTGTAAATGAGTCAAGCTCTCTGTTTGCCATGATGCCAAGTGCGTAAGGTACTTTTATCTCAAGTAAAAAGGCATCGCTCTCATCGCCAAGCTTTTTAGCTGGGTTTAAAATGCCAGCGGCAACTAAACCAGCGTTAGTTTCGCCATTATAAAGTCCCTCCATCGCAGCAAGCTTCATAGGCTGTTTCTGAGCTGCAAGATATGCGCTCTCATCGCCGCTAAGTAGCAAAAATGCCGATGTGATAAGTCCAAATGCGCTAGCAACGACGATACTTTTTTTAGCTAGTAAGATGTGGCGTTTTTTGATTAAAAACCAAGCAGAAATTCCTATCACAAAAATAGCTGAGATAGTGTAGCCACTAGTTACTGTGTGTAAAAATTTAGTGATACCAAGTGGATTTAGTGCGACTTCGAAGAAATTTTGCATCTCCATTCTAGCGGTATCTGGGTTAAATTTCATACCGATAGGATATTGCATCCAGCCGTTTGCGATTAAGATCCAAAGTGCGCTTAAATTTGAACCGATCGCAACAAGCCATGTTGAAAGTAGGTGAAATTTCTTGCTAACCTTATCCCAGCCAAAAAACATAATGGCAAAAAATGTACTCTCCATGAAAAATGCGAGTAAGCCCTCGATCGCAAGTGGAGCGCCGAAAATATCGCCGACAAACCAGCTGTAGTTCGCCCAGTTTGTACCAAACTCAAATTCCATGATGATGCCAGTAGCCACACCGATAGCGAAATTTATACCAAAGAGCTTTAGCCAAAATTTCGTTATCTCAAGCCATGCTTTATCGCCAGTTTTGACATATATCGTCTCCATGATAGCGATGATAAAACTTAGCCCCAAAGTAAGTGGGACAAACAAAAAGTGGTAAATGGCAGTCAGCGCAAACTGAGCCCTAGACCAATCAACAAAATCCATCTCAGACATTTTATTCCTTTATTAAATTACGAATTACAAATTCGCTTTTTTCTTCGTCGGTTTGAAATTTGGTATTTAGAGTCTCGTCAAATATGAAGACTTTTAAAATTCCAAACATGATGATAAGCTTTATTATTATGAGAAGCCATAATTTTTTGCCTATTTTCATGTTTTTAAAGCCCTCTATATATAAAGAGGCAATGATGTTTAGGTAGTTTTTTATCATAGTTTTTGAAGTCTATAACAAAAAGACTTAAAGAATAATTTTTAAAATTTATACGATTAATGCCTTACTAAATATTTAAGGGGTATAATCCGCAATTAAAAAATAAATAAATTTAAGGAAAATTAATGGCAAAAGAGACGAAGTACATTTTTATCACGGGTGGCGTTTTAAGCTCACTTGGAAAAGGCATCGCAGCTGCGTCTATCGCGACTCTTTTAAAAAATTCCGGACTAAAAGTAAGTGTTTTAAAAGCTGATCCATATATCAACGTAGATCCTGGCACGATGAGCCCATTAGAGCACGGAGAGGTTTTTGTTACAGATGATGGCGCGGAGACAGACCTAGATCTTGGCCACTATGAGAGATTTTTAGATGAGAGCCTAAGTCAAGATAATAACTTCACGACTGGCAGGGTTTATAGCTCGGTTATCGAAAAAGAGCGACGTGGTGACTATCTTGGAAAAACAATACAAGTGATCCCTCACATCGTTGGTGAGATAGTTGACCGCATAAAAAAAGCAGGTGAGGGCAAAGATGTGCTCATAGTTGAGATCGGTGGAACTGTTGGCGATATCGAGGGACTACCATTTTTAGAGGCGATAAGAGCGCTAAGGGTGGAAGTTGGCAAAAAAAGAGCACTAAATATCCACCTAACGCTTGTACCATTTATCAAAGTAGCTGGCGAGCTAAAGACAAAGCCAACCCAGCATAGCGTAGGTGAGTTAAGACGTATAGGCATAACACCAGATATCATCATCTGCAGATCTGAAATGCCACTAAACCGCGAGCTAAAAGATAAGATCGCAGCAAGCTGTGGTGTTGAGAAAAATTGTGTCATAGAGAGCTTAGACAGCGCAAGTATCTATCAAATTCCACTTTCATTTTTAAAGCAAGATATATTAACGCCGATCGCTGAAAATTTAGGCTTTAATGAGCTTAAACCAGATATGGCAAAGTGGGATAGCCTAGTAAAAAGGATAATCGCTCCAACAAATGAAACTACAATAGCATTTGTGGGTAAATACATCGATCTAAAAGAGAGCTATAAGAGCCTAACTGAGGGTATCATCCACGCTGGAGCAAATTTAGACGCTAGGGTAAATTTGCGCTGGATAGATAGCGAAAAGATAGAAGAGAACAATGTAAATGAGCTTTTAAAAGATGTTGATGGCATCTTAGTAGCTGGCGGCTTTGGCGAAAGAGGCGTTTTAGGCAAGATGCAGGCTATAAAATTTGCTCGTGAAAATAAGATCCCATATCTTGGAATTTGCCTTGGTATGCAGTTAGCACTAATTGAGTTTGCAAGAGATGTTTTGGGCTTAGAAGACGCAAATTCTATGGAATTTGACAAAGAGTGCAAAAATCCTATCATCTATCTAATCGATAGCTTTATCGACGCTCACGGCAAAAAACAGATAAGAACGCACACAAGCCCACTTGGCGGCACGATGAGGCTTGGAGCATATAACTGCGACATCAAACCAAAGACGCTTCTAGCTGAAATTTATGGCAATGCAAAGAGTGTAAAAGAGCGTCACCGCCACCGCTACGAGGCAAATCCAAAATATAAAGAAATTTTTGAGAAAAATGGTCTTTTGGTAAGCGGTGAGAGTGATGGACTGATAGAGGCTATCGAGCTTAAAGGCCATCCATGGTTTGTGGGTGTGCAGTGCCATCCTGAATTTACTAGCCGTCTAACTAAACCAAATCCTGTGATATTAGGCTTTATAAAGGCAAGTTTAGAAAATGTCAAATCTTAAATTTAGAGCAATCTGGCTCTAAAAATTCTTTTAAAATTTTGCTGTTTTTATTCAGTTATTTGCCAAATAAATCCCACTTCTTTCTATAAATTTTTAAGGAAAAAAATGAAAACTCTAATCATCTTAGCACATCCTGATATCCAAAACTCGGTCATAAACAAGCGCCTGCTGCAAGAGGCCCTCAAAGAGCCGCAGCGCTTTAGCATTCATGATTTGACGCAGGTTTACGGGGGCGACAACATCGACGCCGCGCGCGAGCAAGAGCTCATCAGAGCCTACGACGCCCTCGTTTTGCAGTTTCCGCTTCACAACTTCTCCTGCCCTCCGATTTTAAAATCATGGATCGACGCGGTGATGACGCACGGCTTTGCCTACGGACGCGTCTCAGACGGCATAGCGGGGCGCAAGGTAGCGCTAGCCGTGACCGCAGGCATCAAAAAGAGCGACTACAGCCCGCAAGGACGCTATCATTTTAGCTTACGCGAGGTTCTTACGCCGTTTGAGCTTGCGTTTAAATACTATTTTCACGCCGATTACCGCGACTTTTTCGCATTTTACGGCGCCGAGGAGACTCCAGGCGTGGACTACGTATCGAGCGACAGCGAAATAGAACGCGGCGCCAGAGAATATGCGGAGTTTTTGAGAAATTTGGAGTAAATTTTTATAAAAATGGTTTAAATTTTCTGGTATAAACTATTTAAAATTTATAAATTTAATTGTATAAATTTTTGCTAATGCTTAACTATTTTTGGCGGGTTAAATTTGTAAAGACTATCAATTTAGCAAAGCTTTTAAGCTTGCCATGAGCCCTAAAATCTTACTTTTATTTAAAATTATAAGAAATTAAATTTCAAAAAGATATAATCCAAGCATTCAAAATAAAGACGAAAGATTGCGATGAAAAAGAAGTATTTTTATAGCCAAATTTTTGGCAATATGGGTGTAAATTTAAGTGAACAAGTGGCATTAAATAAAGTTGGTAAGTTCTTCAAAAATTCTTGCCAAAACCATGCTAAATAAAGAGGATATAAGGAATTTACTAGCGCATAGATTTTGTAACGACATACATAAAAAAATTAGTGAAATTCCGACACCAAGTGCCTTAAAAGATATCTATAAAGGCGCTAATCGCATAAAAGAAGCGATCGAAAAAAACGAGCGCATAGCCATTGTGGGCGATTATGATGTTGATGGTGTTGTTTCGAGCGTAATTTTGGCTGAGTTTTTTGATGATCTTGGCGTGAAAGACTACCTAGTAAAAATTCCAAATAGATTTAAAGATGGATATGGGCTAAATCCTGAGATAATAGACGAACTCTCAGCTGATGTAAGCTTGATTATTACCGTTGATAACGGCATCTCTGCAAACGATGCAGCCATTATCTGTAAAGAAAAAGGTATCGATCTTATTATCACTGATCATCACATGCCTCCAGCTGTTCTTCCAGAAGCTTATGCGATCATTAATCCAAAGCAAGAAGACTGCAACTTCCCAAATATCGAAATTTGTGGCGCTGAGGTCGCTTGGTATTTGGTTGGAGCGTTAAAGGATGTTTTTGGGCTAAATTACGATATGAGCAAATTTCTAGAGCTTTTAGCTATTGCGATAATCGCTGATATGATGGAGCTAAGAGATATGAATAGAATGCTTGTTCGTCTTGGCATTTGTAAGCTAAATGCGTCTAAGCGTTCCGCATTTCACGCTATAAAAGAGTTTTATGGTAAGGAAAAATTTGAGTGTGATGATATTAGCTTTCTTATAGCTCCGCTTATAAATTCAGCCGGACGCATGGACGATGCAATGAATTCATTTGACTTTTTACGTGCTAAAAGTATCGAGGAAGCTTACAACTACCTTGATACGATCATTGAATTTAACAACTCCAGAAAAGAAGAAGAGCGCCAACTCTTTGAATGCTCACTAAAGGACGTAAAAGAAGACGATGAAGTCATCATCACTTGGGGTGAGCAGTGGCACGAGGGTGTGATAGGCATCGTAGCTAGCCGCCTTGCAAAGCACTTTGCAAAGCCAGCTATCGTCTTTAGCATCGATAAAGGTCGTGCAAAAGGCAGTGCTAGAAGCATTGGTAAGCTTGATATATTATCTCTCATAGCAAGCCACGAAAATTTACTAACAAGCTACGGCGGTCACAAAGGAGCGGCTGGACTTACACTTGCGCCTGAAAATTTGGTGAAATTTAAAGAAGCGATAAATAAAAGTTGTTCTTGTTTAAATATGCAAGAGTGCAAAAGCTCGGACGAGCTACTTGGCGATATAATGCCAAGCGAGATAGACTTTGAGCTACTTGAAATTTTAGAATTTTATGAGCCATACGGACAGAAAAATCCACGTCCAGTCTTTAAGATAAAAAATGCTCTTGTTAAAAACGAAAGACTTATAGGAAGAGATCAAAATCACCTAAAGCTCATCTTGCAAAAGGATAATAAAACACTTGAGGCTCTATTTTTTAACTTTACGAAACACGCTAGAGTGGGCGAGATGATAGATATTATCTTTTGTATATCAAAAAATTCATTCCGCGGACTTGTTACCCCACAGCTACTCATAAAAGAGATTTTATAAATTTTATCTCGGTTTTATAATGCTAAAATTTTAATGAAACCGAGATTGCTTCGGTTTTAATTCACCAAAATCGTTTCTTTATATATTTAATGCAGTCCAACTAAAATAATACTATTTGAGCCAATTTTCTGTATTGTAAAATTAATGTTATATAAATATTTATACTTTATTTAAGTTTATTTTTGCTTTAATTTTAATTTTAAATATTAATTTCATAGGACTAAACATGAAAATTTCTTACGTTTTAGCATTTGCTTTAATACCAAATTTAATGCTTGGTGCTGAAGAAACGATAGACCTGGCTCCGGTTACCGTTTCTGCAAAGATAGAAAAGTCGGTTCTTGAAGAACCTACAAAGGCTCAAATAGTGGGCAAAGGCGCGATACTGGAAAACAGCGACATCGCCAAATCGCTTTTAAATTTGAGCGGCTTTACGATGGAGCGCAAGGGCGGAGGCGGCAGCGAGGTTTATTACCGCTCGCAGACGGCGGCCAGACTGCCGGTGCTAATCGACGGTAGCACGCTAAATGGTGGCTGCGGCATGCGTATGGATACGCCCATCACCTACATCTCGGCGCAAAACTACAGCTCGGTTCGCATCGTAAAAGGTCCGCAAGACGTCAGATACGGCGCGCTCATTAGCGGCGGTATATTTTTCGATAGAGAGATAGCAAGGCTATCAAAACCGAGCTTCGGAGGAAACATAAGCGTGCTGGGCGGTAGTTTTAGAAGATTTGAAACTGCCGCGGACGTAGCGGCGGGCAACGAGCTGGGCAGTTTAGAAATTTCCGGCGGACACTACCAGAGCGGCGATTATAAAAGCGGCGACGGACAGAAAATGCATACGCACTATAAACGCAACAGCGTCTCGATCGTAGGCACGCTAACGCCCACGGAAACTACGGCCTTACAGTTAAGCGCGGATCTAGGCGATGGCGAAGCGGCGTATGCCGATAGGATGAGGGACGGCATACAGTTTGACCGTAAATCTTTCGGACTCAAATTTGAACAAGACGTCGGCGAGCATAAGATCAGGCTAAGCTCATACTATCATCAAATCGATCACATAATGGACAACTTCACCATGCGTCCGGTGGTGCCGGGCGTTGGACGCGGCAAGGGATACAGCATCAGTCACCCGATACGCGATATGTACGGCTTTAAGCTAGAAGGCGAGTTAAATTTCGATAATCTAACTAGCTTCATCGGCGCAGGATACTCTCAAGATACGTTTAAATGGCGAGGTGCCGGAAGCGGTATGGCGGGCGTATCTAAAGCCGAAATGGACGCCGCCCTATCAAAGCCGCACGTAAAAGAGCGCAAGGTAACGTATAAAACTATATACACTCAAAACGAATACATCCTTGAAAACGACTACGGGCTTTTTGGCGGACTTAGGTTAGATGTCGGCGAGAGAAAGCAACTACTAACGCATAAAAGTAGGAGCGAAAATTTATTCTCCGGCTTTTTTAGATACGAAAAATATCTACAAAATTTAACGCTTTATGCGGGACTAGGTCACGCGCAAAGGTTACCGGATCACTGGGAAACAAATAAAGACGATAATCTCAAGCTAAATAAAGAAAGAAACACTCAACTAGACTTTGGTACCGTGCTAAAAGATAAAAACTACGAGCTAAACGCGAATTTCTTCGTCTCGAAAATGGATGATTACATAATGATAAAATATAGTCCTATGGGCATGTCTTCAAATGTATTTAATACCGATGCTTTACTATACGGTGGCGAGATCGAGGGCGATACGCTACTAGCCGATATATTTAGACTGGGTGCCGGCGTATCCTACGTCTACGGCAAGGTGACTAAAAACGCGGGCGGATTAAAAGACGGTGACGCATTGCCTAAGGTTTCTCCTCTAACGTTTAAACTAAGCGCCGGCCTAGAAAAGTCAGACTGGTTCGTCAAAGCCGACTTCTACGCTAACGCGTCGCAAAAACGCGCGCAAAAAGGCTACGGCGACGTGGGCGGCATGGATCTGGGCAAGAGCGATAGCTTCTGGACGCTAGGACTAAGCGCGGGCTATAAATATAAAAATTATCAATTTTTGCTAGCGGCGGAAAATTTAAACGACGCCAAATACTCCTATCATAACTCAAAAGGCGGCTACGGCGGCGGTATCGCAGGATACGAGACTATCCCGAACGGCACGAGGCTTTATGAGCCGGGCAGAAGCTTTTGGGCGAAATTTAAGGTGCATTTTTAGGGTGTAACTTAATAAATTTGGCATGGCTGTGGGCTTAGGATTTGCCCTAAAGCCGTGCTAAATTTAAGTATTTCTGCTCTTATCTTCTTAATAATACTCACATTTACTATTAGTAATAAATTGGCACTTGGTATAAAATTTCTTATTAAATTTTAAAGCCAAAGGATGATTAAAATGGGGCTTTATTAAATTTAAATTTTATATAGATTAAAAGCTTAGATGTAAAATCTCAGAAATTTTTTAAAGGAGAGGTATGAAAAATTTACTTGTAAAATCAAGCTTGATTCTAGCTTTGGCAAGCTCAGCTGCACTAGCTCAAGGTGCATTTGTTGGTGGTGAGGGTGATTACTCGTTTAACTCAAAAATCAAAACAAAAAACATAGCAAGTAGTGAGAAAAATAACTTCAAAAAAGGTCACTATGGTCTTGGCTTTTATGGCGGTTATGATTTTGACAGCTATAGAGCTTATGGTGGTTATTATTATGACTTTAAAGCCAGGAAAAATGCTGGTGAATCAGATGCAAAATGGAGTAAGCATAAATTTCTAGGCGGTATTGATTATACGCCAAATATCACTGAAAATTTTAAAGCCGTTCTTGGTGGATACACAGGTCTTGGCTACTTGAGCGTTAGAGAGAGATTTAATAACGAAACAAGTAAGAAAAATTTCAAAGGCTTGCTAGTTGGCGCAAAAGCGGGCGGTATTTACTCATTTGACGAACATAACGCGATCGAGTTTGGCTTAAAAGCTGATAAGACTTTTTATAAGAAAAATAGCGGAGCTCAGCTAAGAGATACAACTATAGGAATTTATACAGGCTATACTTATAGATTCTAACATTTAGGCAAGGCTTAGGCTTTGCCTTATTTTAGGCTACTCTCTACCCTCAAGAAGTGGCACAAAAAGGCACTCATCCAAGTACTCTTTTTCTAAATTTCCATCTTTATCTTTTTTAAATTTAGCTATAAATTGCTTGCCATCCTTCTTCATTGGAGCTACTAAAATTCCACCATTTTTCAGCTGCTTAAATAAATTTGGCGAGATCTCATCAGCAGCTGCCGAGAGCAAGATACGATCAAATGGTGCGTAGCTTCGCCAGCCGTTGTTGCCATCGTCATACCTTACATGTACGTTTTTTATTTTTAGTGCCTCGAAGCGTTTTTTTGCATCCATGGCTAGTTTCTCTATTCGCTCGACGCTAAAAATTCTATGTGCAAGTTTGCTTAAAATCGCTGCTTGATAGCCACTACCGCAGCCTATCTCTAGGATGTTGTCCGTATTTTCGCACTCTAGTGCCATTGTCATTTTCGCAACGGTTAGTGGCGAGCTAATCCATTGATTGCCCAGTATGGGCTGAGCGTCAAGCTTATAAGCATGGGCGGTGATGGGTACAAAAATTTCACGCTCAGTTGTTGATATCGCGTCAAATAAAAGTGGGCTTAGCGTGATCTCGTCGGCTATATCGCTAGCTAAATTTTGGCATTTTATCGCTTCTAGTTGGGTCAAAATTTATATCCTAAATAAAAATTAAATCGTTATTATACGATTTAAAGCTTATCTTAAAATTTATAAAAGTCCTAAATTTGTCTTGATCTCTTTTATTAAATTTGCATCAAAAATCGTCTCTTTAACAAGTGTGCCATTTGGTAAAAATACTCCAGCAACTTCTAATGCAAGAGAGCTTGAGATCATGACGTAGCAGTTGTTTGCGATAGCTAGAGCCTTGCAAAGACTAAGATAAGCATCCTCTCTAGCCTTACCCCACATGGCAGGTACCATGATGATGTCACATCCTTTTAGCTTTGCCCAAAGCCTGCTATCGCGTAGTTCAAAACAGATTAGCACGCCAAACTTGAGCCCTCTAAAATTAAAGGCATTTATATCGCTCACCTCGCCAGCAGCAAAGATCTCATGCTCTAAATTTGGCCTAAAAAGCTCAGCCTTAAACTGCGAATGAAAGACGTTATTTGAGTTAAGAAGCAAAAATTCGTTATAAATTTTTGGTTGGTGTGGATTTAGATTTGAAATTTTAGCGAGTCCTGCGCTTTTGTTTAGGCTGCTAAGGTGCGTAAAACCAAGAAATTTATCTGGGCTAAGCGCCTCTTGCAAGCGTTCAAGCAGCATCGCATCAAAGCTACCTATCATGCCACCAAGCATCGCTTTGTTTGCCCCTGCGAAAAAGCCGTCGAAATCATATCCACTTATGCAAAGCTCGCTTGCAAGAATGAGTGAGTTTTCAGGCGCAGCCTCAACTAAATTTGCAAGCTCCTCTAGGCGATCTGTTGCATTTTTTGCCTTTAAAGTTAAGCTTATTAGGTTTAAATTTTCGCTCATTTATTTTCCAAATACAAATGTCATAGGTTTTTCGTCGTGGCAGTCTTTTGGAATTTTGCAGTTTATATCCGTACCACCGATATTTGGTGTGGCTTTTAAAATAACGCTTATAGCTGTGATTTTATCATCGCGCTGGGAGAGCGGGTCATTAAAGACCCAGACCTCAAAGCCAAGACCCCTAGCCTCATCATGTGAAACTACTCTTACCTCTTTTAGGTCTTTTGCTTCAAAGCCACACTGTTTGTTTATGCCAAGCATCACGTCATTTCCTAGCACAGATCCTAGCGGTGCGAAACTTGGTGCAATTTCGCCGTTTGGCATCTCTTGATAGATTTCTGCTTGGCTTGTCTCTTTTACCTTAACAAGCTTGTAGGCGTAGAAATTTTCGAGATTATTTTTATTTGCTTGATCAATTATCCTTTGATTGCTACTCGCACACCCCACAAAAAGCACGCAGGCAAGGGCTAAGAAGCCATTTTTAAAAGTCATCAAAGCTGATACTTCCCTTGCTGTAGTTTGTCACCTTTGCTTCAAAGAAATTTGACTTTTGGTCGTTAAATTTAGCAAAGTCATCGACCCATTTGATCGGATGAGCGACGTTGTATTTGCGTTTTAGACCGATCGCAACTAGGCGCTGGTCGATGAGATAGTGGATGTACTGCTCGATGATATCATCAGTAAAGCCCATTATTTGGTTTTGGGTGATATATTTGCCCCATTTGATCTCTAAATTTCCAGCTTTTTCAAACATATCATAAATTTTTGCCTCAGTCTCAGGCGTGAAAAGATCAGGCCTCTCTTTGCGGACTGAATTTATCATATTTTGAAACAAAAGCAGGTGCGTGATCTCGTCGCGTTGGATGAAGCGTATCATTTGAGCTGAGCCTAGCATCTTGCCAGCACGAGCTAGAGCGTAGATCGCTGTAAAGCCGCTGTAAAAATAGATACCCTCTAAAATTTGGTTGGCAACCATCGCAAGAAGTAGTTTCTCGTCAGTCACTTCGCCTGCAAGCTCCTCATAGACGCTTGAGATGTAGTCGTTTTTCTCGCGTAAGACGTCGTCGTGCTTCTCCATCTCATAGATGAGGTCTGTGTTGTCACAGATCGCTTCGACCATGACAGCGTAAGACTTGCTGTGGTTTGCCTCTTCGTAGGCTTGGCGGCTTAGCACGGCGTTGATCTCTGGTGCGGTGATGTAAGGGTTGATATTGTCAGCTAGGTTATTTGTCTGGAAGCTATCCATCGAAATGAGCTGGCTCCAAACTAGGTCATACATGCGTTTTTCAGCCTCTGTGAGGTTGTAGGCGTAGTCGCGCACGTCGTCTGTGGTGTCGACCTCTTTTGGAAACCATGTGTTTGCCTCCATGAGGTCCCAAAGCTTTAACGCCCACTCGTATTTTGCCTTGGTGAAATTTAAAATGCCGTGCGGGTTGCCGTTAAAGACTCTTCTGTCGGTCAAATTTTCATTTGAACTTGGGTTGTAGATGCGTTTTCTGTTCATAAATTTCTCTCTTGTTTGTGGTAAAAATTTCTCAAAATCTTACCCAAAGCAAGGTAAAAATTTACTTTTATTTAGAGCGCCTTGGTCCTTTTTATGGTCATTAAAAATCCAGTTATGATCAGTAAAACTGCGATCACGCAAGAGATGGCAAAGACGATCTGACCGACCTCACCAAACATCTCTCCAGTGTGTAAGCTAAGTACCTTGCGACCCGCTTTTTTAGCCTCTGGGATGCTCTCAGCCTTGCTAACAAGCTTGTTTTCTTTGATCTTGCCAGCGCTCGCGTCAAGCTTTAGTTTGCCCACTTGGCTCTCGCTAGTTTCGTAGTTTATGGTGTAGGTGCTTTGATTATTTTCAGGTACGTTTATCGTGAGCGATTTTAGCTCTAGCGTGACATTTTCTTTAAAAATTTGCTTCGCAGTCTCGATTTCTTTAAATTTCTCGTCGCTTATTGGAAGTAAATTTGATTGTGGTAGACTTTTTTTCATTGGAGCTGTTTTTAGGTCAAAAAATATACTATTTACGCCACTTCTCACCCAGTCATAAGACCAGTAAAGTCCAGTTAGTGACATCACCACAAGCAAGATCGCCACGTAGGTGCCAAGACTGGTGTGAAGATTGTAGAAGCAGGCGTAGCCCTTTGCTTTTGGTTTAATTTTTAGCGAATTTAAGAAATTTCGCTTGATCGCTGGTGCGTAGAGGATGAGCCCACTGATAGCAAGCAGAGCCATGATGATAGAGCTAATGGCAACTATTTGTTTGCCGATATTGGCTGGTATTTTGCTATCAAGCAAGGTAAGTCCTAAATTTCTATGAAGACTTAAGATAATAATACGAAATTTCTCACCCCAGTCCTCGCTGATCACCTCGCCACTTCTTGGATCTATAAAGAAATTTAATTGCTTTTTATCCTTTGTAATGCTTATACGATAAGCTTCATTTGCTCCACCTATTTGTAAGCTTTCAAGCGTATCAAATTGAATCTCACTTTTTGCTTTAGCTAGGAGTTCATTTAAACTTAAATTTTCTTTTTCGCTAGGAGCTAAGTTTATAAAATTTTTATTTATCGCACTTTTGATCTCTTCTCTATAAGACGCAAATGGTGCTGAAAGAGTCATGAATATTAGCGGAATAGCCGCAATTAGTCCAATTATTAGGTGGATGTTGAAAATGATTTTTTCTCGTTTTAAAAACATTTTTTTCCTTTAAATTTTAATAGCGAATATTATTTTATTTTTTGTTAAAGCAAGATAAAAATTTATAAAATTATTTTTTAGTTATTAACTCTTGCTAATATTGATAGGGGTCTTAATATCAATTATTTATTAAATTTTTACATATTGGCATCTTATTTTTTGGTAAAAAGTTATTTTTGCAAAAGGTATAAATAATGATAGATGTATTTAGATTTATGGTGGAGTTAAGCGGGATCGAACCGCCGACCTCTTGAATGCCATTCAAGCGCTCTCCCAGCTGAGCTATAACCCCAAATAGATTTTGGCATTTTATCTTTTTATGGCTTACAATATTTTGAAATTTACATCTTGCAAAATAAATTTTTAAGCAATTTTTGGATAACATTGCAACTTTTAACGCGGGAATAGCTCAGGGGTAGAGCACAACCTTGCCAAGGTTGGGGTCGCGAGTTCAAATCTCGTTTCCCGCTCCATTAACTTAGCCCGAGTGGCGGAATGGTAGACGCAAGGGACTTAAAATCCCTCGGTAGTTTTTACCGTACCGGTTCAAGTCCGGTCTCGGGCACCACGATATGGCGACATGGCCAAGTGGTAAGGCATGAGCCTGCAAAGCTTTGATCCCCGGTTCGAATCCGGGTGTCGCCTCCAAATTTCAAAAATAACTACTCTAAGGAATAAAAAGTGAGAAATTTACTTTTAGCAGCTTGTATAGCATTTTTTGTAGCTGGTTGTTCAAATACTTGGCATGGTGTAAAAGAAGATACTCATAATGCTAAAGAATGGACTAAAGAAAAGATAAATGATGGAGCTACATATATTAAAGAAAAAACAGAGTAAATTTTAGAGATTATAGTAAATTTTAAGCAAAGTTGGTTATAATCACAAATCTTTTAATTCGGGAGATGGCTGAGCGGTCGAAAGCGGCGGTCTTGAAAACCGTTGAGGTGTGAAAGCCTCCTGGGGTTCGAATCCCTATCTCCCGGCCACCTCTAATTCCTTGTATATTTTATAAAGTATTCCTAGATTTATTATTCATAATGCCTATAAGAAAGTTTTTATAAAAATTTAGTCCAAAATTTACTAGAACTAAAAATATCAGTAAATTTCTTATTTAAAGCAAGACATTGTAAGATAAGGGGAAGTTTAAGAGTTTTTATATTTGATTTTTTGGCTATCTTAAATTCTCAAAATAATATTTGTAGTAGCACATCCAAAATACATAATAGGTCGTAATCCTATGTATAAATATATGTAAAATTAATAATATTGAATAAAGAATTTAAGACGAATCCAAAATAAGAATTTAAATTAAAAATTCATGGAAATAGCTTAAAGACAAAGTGGTAGCTATATTTTATGCAGTCTAGGTTCTATTTATATTTAATAGGTAAAATCACAACAGACAAAAAATTAAACTACTTGCTGATAAATATTTTTTTGAAATATTATTTTGAGAGAATATCTAGCTACATAAAAGTAGCTAGATAAGGAAAAATTTCTAAAAATTTTAGATTTTTAAAAGCTCAGCCTCTTTTTCTTTTACAAGAGTATCGATTTTTGCAGTGTAGGTGTCAGTTATCTTTTGAACTTCGTCTTGTCCCTTTTTGCTCTCGTCCTCAGTTATAGCTTTGTCTTTTTCAAGCTTTTTAACCTCATCGTTTGCATCTTTTCTTACGTTTCTTATACTGACTTTGGCTTTTTCTCCCATTGATTTTGCATGTTTTGCATTTTCTTGGCGTTGCTCAACTGTCATAGGTGGAAAAAATAGCTTGACACTCTCACCATCACTATTTGGATTGACGCCGATATTTGCTGCTTGGATAGCTGAAGAGATCGCTTTTATCATACTCTTTTCCCAAGGCGTGATAGCGATAGTTGAAGCATCGCTTGTAAGCACAGTGGCTACTTGGTTGAGTGGAGTCGGCGAGCCGTAATAATCAACCATTACATGATCTACAATATTAATGTTTACCTTGCCCGTTCTAAGCGTTGTAAAGTCGCGTTTTAATGAAGCTATTGCTTTTTCGCAGCCTTCTTTTTGTGTTTCGTAAATTTTATTTAGCATTGATGTCCTTTATTAGAAGTTTTGTACTTCGTTGATGATCTACTTTTAGTGATATTAAAACTTTGCGTTTATCGAGAGGTGGGTTAAATTTACACTCAAAAACACCATTTGTCATAGGTACCTTTTTAAAGCCATTAAAGCCAGTCATAAAAAAACTACCTTCACTAGCATTTGTATCGGTTTTGATGATTAGCTTGTCGATCGCATTATTTTGCGGATAGCCCTCTGGAAATATCCACTGGGCATTTAGAAATTTACTATTAAATGTTAGTGCTATTTTGGTACCGTTCATTACGGGCGTTCTATAAAGATCGTAAACATCACTTTTGTCTGAAACAGCACCTGAGTTTTGGTTTAAAAGGGCTAAAAAACCAAATTCTTTTGCAAGTTTTACAACTCGACTATCAATCTCACCATAAGGTACTGCAAAAAATTTTGGTTTATAACCCATATGCTTTTCAAATGTTTCTACACCTTTTTGAAAATCTTCTCTTAGTGCCTCATCACTAAGTTTGGTCATCCTTGGGTGCGCGTATGAGTGGTAGCCAATCTCGCCATAAGCCTCAAGTTCTTTAATCTGATCAAAATCCAAATAATCGCCATATTTATTTGCACTGGCTTCCACATAAAGCATTAGCGCAAATGGATAGTTATACTCTTTAAATACACTAAGGGCCTTGTCATAGAAACTTTTATAACCATCATCTACAGTGATGACGATCCAGTTATCAGGTATTTTTTCACCAGCATTTACAGCATCGACTAGCTTTGAGAGTTTAACGACTTCATAGCCATTATTTTTGAAATATTCAAACTGCTCTCTTAAATTTTTAATAGAAATATCAGTGCTTGTATGTCTTGGATCATCAAAGCGATGATAGACTAAAATATGAGCGTCTGCTAAAGCAAATGTTAGCGCCAAGAATGACGCTAAAAGTGTTTTTATCATTGTTATTTTGCTGGAGTTTGTGGTGCGCTAGGAGCTGATGGTACGTCGTTTGATTTTGGTATGACTAGAGATTTACTATCGACGCTATCAACGATAGAGCGCTTTAGATCTTTATTGTAGAAGTATCCAAGTGCAAGTGTATTTAAGATAAATAAAATACCTATAATAAAAGTAAATTTAGCTAAAAATCCAGCTGGTCCTTTTGCTCCAAAAAGACTTTCGTTGCTTCCGCTATATGCCCCAAGTCCGATAGATGAGCTTTTTTGAAGTAAAACAGCGATAGTTATTATGACAGCTAGCGCAAACTGTAAGATCAAAAATATTAAACTCACGAAATTTCCTTTAAATTTTTAAAAATAATTGATTGCGATTATACAAGAAAAGATTTAAATTTTTAGTTAAAGTTCTTTCTCAAGCTCATAAAGCTCGTATCTTATGCCTTTAAAAAGCTCGGCTTGTTCTAAATTTATGAGCTTAAAGCACTCTTCAAGCACACGAGCACTTTCCTGGGCGCGCTTGAAATTTGCAGTGACTATATCGTCTAAATTTTCTCTAGCTTGCTCGCTTTTTGTGCTAGTTTTTAAAACGTCGTTTTGAGAATTTCTAAATTTTAAAAATTCTTTTTGCGGGATCTTTGCCTTGTGACGGAGGGATTTTATCTTATAGGCGAGTTTGGCGTCATCAAAGACATATCTTTTTATATCTTCAACAACGCGAAGCCCTTCTTTTAGCCTATTTAGATTCGCATCTATTACTCGGTAGATGCGCTCATCTTTAGTCATTTCTATTAAAAATTCCTAAAATTTGTAGTAATGATGTAAATAGATTTACAAAATCAAGATACAAAGCAACTGCGCCTTCAACTGGTGTTTCGTAGTTTCCACGGATAATATTTTGCGTATCAAAAAGTATATATGCGCTAAATAAGATCGATGAAATACTTGCGATTACAAGTTGAAACATTGTACTTTTAACGAAAATATTGATAATAGCTGCTGCAACGATAATAATTAAAGTTATGAACAACATTTTACCCATTGTTGTAAAGTCACGTTTTGTATTCATTGCAAAGACACTTAACGCACCAAAAGCAACTGTTGTTAGTCCAAATGCTTGAGCTACAATACCAGCTCCACTTGGCATAGCCAAGATCGCTGAAAGTAGCGGAGTTAGCGTAAGGCCACTTATAAAAGTAAATGCAAATAGAAGTATTAAATTTAATCCCTCTTTACGTTTAGCTGCCATTAAGCCAAAAAGTAGTGCAAACTCGACTATAACAAGTCCCCAAAACAAAAATCTATTTGCTGTAAAAACGCTAGCAATGCTAATGCCTACATAAGCGCCAGCTGTTGCTGAAAGTAGTGATGCTGCAAAAAGTTGATAAGTTTGTTTTATAAAAGTGCTTAGTGAGCTTTGAGAATACGCAAGTTCTTCTTGATTTTGTTTTGCGTAGTTTCTATCATACAGACTCATTTTATCTCCTTATGAATTTTTGAATGAGTTTAGCCTAAAATAATTAAACAATGAATAAAAAGAATTTTAACAAATTATATTAGTTAAAAATTTATATATTAAAGTATTTTTTAGATTAAATAAAAGTTGCTATAATCGCGTAAAAATATAAAAAATGGAGATAAATTTCTATGGATGACTCGCTACTTGAAGGTGCGGTAAAATTTATGGAAGATGGCTTTTTGGAGCATGAAGAGCTTTTTAAAAGTCTACAAAATAGACAAGACCCACATACCCTTTTTATATCCTGTGTCGATTCAAGAGTGGTGCCGAATTTGATAACAAACTGCCTTCCAGGCGAGCTTTTTATGGTGCGAAATATAGCAAACATCGTGCCACCTTATAGAGTGAGCGAGGAATTTTTGGCAACGAC
Organism: Campylobacter concisus; assembly: GCF_003048575.1. Classification (NCBI taxonomy): domain Bacteria; kingdom Pseudomonadati; phylum Campylobacterota; class Epsilonproteobacteria; order Campylobacterales; family Campylobacteraceae; genus Campylobacter; species Campylobacter concisus. Next base: position 163,019 of record NZ_PIRZ01000004.1, read on the forward strand.
TTCGGCTATCGAATATGCATTAGAGCTTTTAAATATCAAAAATATCATTATTTGCGGACACTCTGACTGCGGCGGATGTGCAGCACTTTATATGGATGAAAAAAAGCTCAAAACTACGCCAAATGTTAGAAATTGGATAAAGCTAATAGAACCAATTAAGAGAGAAGTACTTAAATTTACAAGCGACGATCCAGCAAAGATGGCGTGGCTAACTGAGAGATTAAATGTGATAAATTCGATCGAAAATATAATGACTTATCCGAATGTAAAAGAGGAATATGAAAGAGGCAACCTTCAAATTTATGGCTGGCACTACATTATAGAAACTGGTGAAATTTTCAGCTACGATTTAAAAGAGGGCACATTCAAACTTTTAGCAGATAAAAGGGGTGAAAATGCGTAAAATTTTAACCATCGTCTTGCTCTCATTTTTAACTCTTTTTGGTGCCGAAGATAATAAAACGCAAGAAGAAAGCATCATAAGCCTAACAAATCAGATCTTAACTTTAAATAATCAAATCCAGATTATAAAAGCACAGCAAAAAGATACAAACTCTTCAAAAACAGATAATTCAAATTTAGCCAGCCTTCAGAAGAAGAAGAACGATCTTTTGGAAAAAATTCCGCTATATATCATGCAGATTGAAGTGACTCAAAGCGATATTGACAAATTTATTTTGCAAAAAAATAATCTAGAAAAAAAAGTAGCTAGACTAGAAAAACAATCAAATAAAGACGCTTATATCCAAAGTGCCATTGAACTTGAAAAGATGAAAGTCGACTACGCTTACTACTCGGCACTCATCAGCCTTGAAGAGATATTTAAAAAGGGTGCTAAGGCAAATTCTATCAAAGAGGTGATAGATAACGGACTTTTAAATTTACAAACAAATTCTTACGTCAGTATAAAAGAGCTAAAAGATTCTCTAAATGAGACTTCAAGCTCTTACGATAACGCATTTGCCGAGCTTGATTTAAAAAAAGAGACTGATGAGGAAATTTTAATCTATCTTAAAAACAATGCCGATCTTCTAAGCTCAAGCATGATCTTATCAGAGCTAAATTTAGTCGATACGGTCGAATATATAAATAAGCTAACTTCTATAAATTCGGCAAAATTTAATGTTGGTAAGATCGTAGTTATAATCGTAGTATTTTTATTTTTTGTCTCACTTACAAGAATTCTTGCCAAACTCACGTACTGGCTTATGTCACTTATTGCCTCTGGTGAAGGTGTAAAGGAGGCAAAGGATCAGATAGTAGATATCGTTAAAAAGCCTATCTCTGCACTTCTTATCATTTATGCACTAAATATTTGTATCGGTGTTGCCTTTTATCCAGTACCAGTGCCACTAACTCTAGCAAATATATTCTCGATCGTCTATATAGTCGCATTTTCATGGCTTGTTTTAACCATCCTAAATGGTTATGGCATAGTAATAATCGATAAAATCGCTCAAAAAAGCAGACGAAAAGAGGTTGTAAATTTAGTTTTAAAAGTAGTCTATGTAATTGTATTAATAATTGCACTTTTACTAATTCTTCAAAAGCTTGGCTTTGATATATCAGCGCTCATAGCCTCACTTGGTATCGGTGGTCTTGCTGTTGCATTTGCGGCAAAAGACATCATCGCAAACTTCTTTGCCTCTGTTATGATGCTCTTTGATAACTCATTTTCGCAAGGAGACTGGATAGTTTGTGGTGATATAGAGGGTACTGTTGTTGAGGTTGGCTTTAGAAAGACGACTATCAGAAGTTTTGATAATGCTTTAATCTTTGTGCCAAACTCAAAACTGGCAAGTGATCCTGTTAGAAACTGGAGCAGAAGAAAAGTCGGTAGACGTATCAGAATGCTAATTGGTATTGAGTATGGAGCGACAACTGATGAGATTAAAAAATGTGTAGATGATATAAAAACTATGTTGATAAATCATCCAGATATTGCCAAAAGTGAGGATATAACAGCAAAGAAAAAAGGGCTAAAATATAGACAAAGTATAGTTTCAGTTGATGATTATGCTGGATATAAATCAAATTTATTTGTCGTGGTTGATGATTTTGCAGATAGCTCGATAAATATCTTAGTTTATTGTTTTGCAAAGACTATCGTTTGGGGAGAATTTTTAGATGTCAAACAAGATGTAATGCTAAAGATTATGGATATTTTAAAGCAAAATGGTCTAAATTTCGCATTCCCAAGCCAAAGCTTGTATATTGAAAGTGTCAAAGATAAAATTTAAGGAGAAAACAATGAGTGATGATTTTGACTATGAAGAAGTAGAAGAAGACTACTCTGAATTTAATGACGATGAGGACGATAGTAGCGATAGTTATGACTATAATTACGATGAAAATGACTACAACTACGAAGATAGTGACGAGGACGAAGATAGTTACGACTCTTATTAGAATGACTTAATGAAATTTAATGGAATAAATTTACAGGGAGTTTTGTTTGACACACGATTTTGTAGATCAAAGTAGTTATAAAGCGATCGATGATATCTATAAAACGATATTAGACGTTATGATAGCTACGAATGCACTATCTTTGTTGCTTTTTATGATCATAGCTACACCACTACTTTTTATGTGCTTATTATTTATAGCAGCTGGTATATTGCTTAGAATAAAATTCGACATAAAATATAGAGTATTGATATCCCTTGCATTTCACCTAAATATCATATTACTTGTTACTATTATTGTTACTACTATGGGTTGGAATACTGGAATTTGGATAATACTTGTTGGTGTAATTTTTATAAACTACTTCCTAGCGTTTGATTCAAAGAGTCTTACTTATATAATGGCATTTTTAGAATTAATCTTGCTTATACTTCTTTATTTTATTCATAAAGATGAGGCGCCGCTGATTCCATCAGCTATACGAGGAACGATAGTTGTGTGCAGTATTGTTTTTGCTTTTTTTATTGTTTTAAGACTTTCAATGTTTGCAGATGTTATCACGTCTAGTGGATATCAGCAAATAAGAAAAGAGACAGAAGAGCTTGAAAAGGACTCAAAACATGATTTTTTAACGCAGCTTTTAAATAGAAGAACAATAGAAAAAACTTTAAAATACGAGCTAAGTGCTAATAAAGAAAGAAGCGGCAATACAAATTTAGTCATAATGCTAGGCGATATTGATAATTTTAAAAAAATAAACGATACATACGGGCATGACTGCGGTGATGAGGTCTTAAAAGATGTAGCCAGTGCTTTGAAGAAATCATTTAGAGGTAAAGACTATGTTTGCCGCTGGGGTGGAGAAGAATTTTTGATAATCTTGCCCGATACAAAGATAGAATTTATCCACGAAGTGAGCAAAAGACTTAAAAAACAGATAAACAACGCAAAGCTTCCAGATAAAACTCCAGTTACTATGACCTTTGGAATGCTAATATGCGCAAATGGTATTGAGGTGGATTTTGAGCAAGCTATAACTTTAGTAGATAAGCTGCTTTACGAAGGCAAGCAAAATGGCAAAGATCGTATCGAATTAGAAATTTTAAAAAAGGGTTCGGATGCGTAGAATTTCACTCTATACGACCCAAAAACTTATCATATTTTCAATATTATTAACTCACGTCTGTTATTTTTTTATTTTTTTATTTATGAAAGAAGAAATTCTAGCAGTTACGAATATATTTTCAGTAGCAACCTATCTTTTTCTTTTAAGGCTTATTTACGATAGTCCTGAAAATAACAAGATAACAATGGTAATAGTCCAGCTTGAAATTTTATTCCATGCATTGGTTTGTATGCTAATACTTGGATGGGGATACGGTTTTGGGTTGTTGTTTTTAGCGTCGTCTCTAATACTATTTTTTACTTCATTTACCTATAAATTTTTTAACTACATAATAGTTGCGGTGCAAATAATTTTATCCATAGCCTGCTATGTATATTTAGATGGCCAGCCTGTAAAAGATTTTGATGGCTTTAAAGATTTACTTTTTGTTTTTAACTTAAGTATGGTTTGTATATTTTCGGTTGTTGTTTCGTATCTTTTGGAGAGCTCAAATTTATTTATATTTTTAAGCATCTTAGAGGAAAAAGAGATGGCTGAAAATATCTTAAATCACGATCCATTAACAGGACTTTTAAATCGTACTTCGATGCAGAAAATTTTAAGTCAAAACGATCTTTATAAAAATAGGGACTTTGCTATCGTTATGTGCGATATTGATAACTTTAAAAAGATAAATGATACCTATGGACACGGCGCAGGAGATGCTGTTTTAAGAAGCTTATCAGGCATATTTAAAAACACATTTAGAGATAAAGATAGAGTAGCTAGATTTGGTGGAGAAGAATTTTTAGCAGTCGTCTTGGGCGTAAAAAAAGACGCAGCTGTAAGTATCGTAGAGCGTGTGAGAGAGACTTTGAGTAAAAATATAGTTGAGTTTGAAAACATAAAGATCAACGCAACTATGACTTTTGGAGTAGTTGCTCATGATGGTACGGGAGAATTTAGCTTAGAAAAGATGATAAAACAAGCTGATAATCTACTTTATGCTGGTAAGAGAAGTGGTAAAAATATCGTTATGAGTGCGGATTACGACTCAAAAGCATAAATTTAGAGGCCTGAGCCTCTAAATTTTAATGTCCATACATTATGTTTGGCAACCAAAGAGAAATTTGTGGTATATAAGTAACTAAGATAAGGCCAAAGAACAAGGTCAGCGTCCACGGCAAGCATGCCATGATGACCTCTTTTAAGTTCATATTTGTAAGACCGCTTGCGACAAATAAATTTAGTCCAACAGGCGGAGTCACCATGCCTATCTCCATATTTACAACTAAGATAATGCCAAAATGTATCGGATCTATGCCAAGCTGCGTAGCTATCGGAAGCAAGAGTGGAACCATGATCATGATAACGCTTGAAGGCTCCATGAACTGACCCATGATAAAGAGCAAGATATTTACAAATATCAAAAATCCTATCATACCGATATTTGCATCAAGTATCATCGAAGCGATTGCTTGAGGGATCTGCTCGCTAGTTAGCAAATATGCAAAAACAACGGCGTTTGCGATGATGAAAAATATCATAGCTGTTGTAAGAGCCGAGTCTAGGCAGATATCCCAAAGATCTTTTATCTTTATATCTCTATATATAAAAAGTGAGATAAATAACGCATAGACCGCGCTTGCCGCAGCAGCTTCTGTCGGAGTAAAAATGCCTCCATAAATTCCGCCGATGACCACAACGACGATCAAAAGTGCCCAAAATGCTTTGGCAAATTTCTGCACTCTTACTTTAAATGGCTCAGCCTTAGTTGCTTTAAAGCCAAGTTTTTTTGCGCCAACATAAGTTTGAACTAGCATAAAAGCTCCAAGCATGAGACCAGGCACAACGCCTGCCATAAAAAGCTTACCAATACTTACCTCAGCTGTTACACCATAAACTATCATAACAACTGAAGGTGGGATCAAAATTCCAAGCGAGCCAGCTGTAGTTATGCCGCCTACTGCGTACTCTTTTGGATAGCCAGCCTCTTTTATCGCTGCAAACATAATTGAGCCAATAGCTACAACCGTCGCAGGCGAGCTTCCAGAGACCGCTGCAAAGATGATGCAGGCAAATATCGCACTCATAGGCAAGCCACCTGGCAAGTGTCCGACCATAGACTTTGCAAAGTCGATGATACGTCTTGCTGAGCCACCTTTACTTAGTAAATTTCCAGCCAAGATAAACATCGGTATCGCCATTAGCGAAAATTTATTGATACCGTCAAATATGAGCTGCGGGATCGTAGCGACGTCGATATCTGTAAAAAATATCATCGTCAAAACCGTGCTCGTTCCCAGCGAAACCGCCACTGGCACGCCTATTAGCATCAGTGCAAAAAGTAGGATAAATAAAAATGCTATTGTCATCTTTTTTCTCCTTAATCTTTGACTACGCTACCATGAGCTAGCTCATGTGCTTCGTTGCTTACGACATTTTCTGCAGGCGTTAGAGCTACTTTTATGGCTTTTTCAGTCGAGCGGTAACTAGCTGTAACGAAGGCTATTGGAAGTACTATCATAGGGACCCATTGAGGTATGCCAAGGTCTATTATCATCTGCTCGATCTCGTGAAGAATTTGTAGATAATCAATAGAATAAGCTGCGATAAATAACAAAAATACAGTGGTTAGCACATGAGAAAAGATTAAACATGCTTTTGCAAGGGCTGGTGGAAATTTTTCAACCAAAATAGTTACACTGACGTGAATACCCTTATTAAAGCCGTATGCTGCGGCAAAAAACGCTGACCAGATAAAAAGATAGTTTGATAGCTCGCTTGCCCAAGACCAGCTTTTATCGAAAAAATATCTAGCCATAACATTTGCAAAGGCCAGCAATGTTCCACTAGCTAGCCCGACTACTGCGATAGTTTTATTTAGTGAGGCTATCGCTATATCAAGGACATTAAAAAAGCTCTTCATTATTTTGTCCCAAGAGCCTTTTCTATGAGATCTTTACCGATAACATCGTAAAATTTAGGATAGATTGACTGCATAACCTTTTGCCATTCGGCCTTTTGTGTATCATCGATCTTGAAAATTTCTAGCTTTTTGCTAGCGGCAATATATTTTTCAAGTTCAGCTATAACGTGAGCGTCCTCTTTTGCTGTCTCTTCTCTCTCGAAAGCTGTTGCTTCGCTTAGAGCTTGTTTTACATTTGCTTTTAGATCATCTGGTAGCTTGCTCCAAAATTTATCGCTCATAACGACTAAATAGCCTAAATATCCGTGGCTTGAAAGGGTAAGTGAGCTTTGAACTTCGTGAAATTTTGAGTTATAGAAATTTGAAAGTGGGTTTTCTGTCGCATCGACTACGCCTTGTTGAAGTGCAGAGTAAACTTCTGAAAATGGTAGAACTTGTGGGTTACCACCAACTACTTTGATCTGTTCTTCAAGCACTTTTGAGCTTTGGATTCTAAATTTTTGTCCTTTTGCATCTTCTGGCACAAGAACTGGTTTTTTGCTTGAGCTAAAATGCTTAAATCCAGCATCCCAATAATCAAGTGCCACAAAGCCTTTTTTTGTAACAAGGGCTTTTAGCTCCTCGCCAACCTCGCCATCTTGGACCTTATGAAGGTGGTCTGCATCTTTAAAGATGAAAGGCAGGTCAAACAGCTGAAACTGCGGTACTATCGGTGTAAATTTAGAAAAACTAGGAGCTGCCATTTGAACGTTGCCAAGCTTTAGCGCGCCAAAAACTCTATCATCATCAAGTAGCTGAGCTGATGGGAAGACTTGAACTTTTATCTTGCCGCCACTTAGCTCCTCAGCACGCTTTGCAAAAAAGTCAGCCGCCTTGCCCTTTGGCGTAGAAGCTGCGACAACGTGAGCAAATTTGATCGTATAGACCTTATCAGCACCAAATGCTAAGCCACTGATGGCACAAGTAAAAAGTAAAGCTTGTAAGAATTTCATCTTTTATCCTTTGTAATGGTTTTGTTAAACGCATTATAAATTTCAAAAATAAAAATTTAGAAATTTTGTTTCGTAAATTCACAGCTATTTATTTTTGTATGTGTATTTTAGTAACAACTATGCTCTTAAAGGCTAATTTATATTTTTGAAAAATTTTATAGTTTTTTAATAACTAAACTTTTAAAGTATATTTGTTACTTTTTTACACATAAAATTTATTTTATTTTTACTTTTAATAAATTTTTGAATCCATTTAAACAAATGTATGGGATATTTTGCTCTAAATTTTTTTCTATAAGTTTAAAAGCCCGCCAAAAAATGTAAGTTTAGTCTTGCTTAAATTTAGCCTATATTTTGCGGCTAAATTTAAAAGATTTTTGTTTATTAATTTTTTATGGCTATAATATGAAACAACAAATTTTATTATTAAGGAATTATTATGTTTGAACTTAGAAAACTTCCATTTGATGCAAATAGCAATGCAGTAGTTAGCGCAAAAACCTGTGAATACCACTACGGCAAGCATCATGCAACTTACGTAGCAAATTTAAACAATCTTATAAAAGATACAAAATTTGCCAATGCATCTTTTTATGAAATTCTAACAAATAGCGAAGGTGGGCTTTACAACAATGTCGCTCAAGTTTACAACCACGACTTTTACTGGGACTGCATCGCTAAAAAAAGTGAGATGTCAAGCGAGCTAAAAGCTACAATCGAGGCAAATTTTGCAAATTTCAAAGAGGAATTTTTAAAGGCAGCTACAACACTTTTTGGCTCAGGCTGGGCGTGGCTTGTATTTGATCCAAGCAGTAAAAAGCTAGAGATCGTACAAACTAGCAATGCAAAAACTCCAGTGAGTGACGGCAAAGTGCCACTTCTAGTTGTTGATGTTTGGGAGCACGCTTACTACATCGATAACTTCAACGCTCGTCCAAAATATCTAGAGACATTTTATGAGAACATAAACTGGGAATTTGTAAGCAAAGCTTACGAGTGGGCACTAAAAGAGGGCCTTGGCTCAGTTGAGTTTTACACAAAAGAACTTCACAAATAATATCTGGCGGGGCTTTCCCGCCCTTAAATTTCTGCTTTTATCTAAATTTTTAAAGTCATCAAATTTATTAGCAAAAACTACCTTGTTTTAAAAGAAATTGTAACTTCAAAAATGGCTCAAAATTTTGTTTTAGCAAACAATTTCTCTTAAATTTAAAACCAGCATAAGCTATCTTAACTTCAAATTTCTGCTTTGTTAAAAATTTTAAACCACTGCTAAATTTTATAAGCCATGGGTATAGAATTTATCACTTCAAAAAGGTACAAATTGCTCGCTTTAATCTACTATATCGTGATTGAGAGAGGCAATATACTTAAATTTAAGCAAGCAAATAAAAACTAGTGTAGGTCATCTTGCCTTTAAAATTATCAGTACAATTTGATTTGATATTTAAAAATATTGGGGCAATATTTACTGCTTCAAAAATGCCCCGAGCTGTATCAATATTGGGCAGGAGTGGCTTTAAATTTCAAAGCCACTCAGCCAAATTTACTCAATTTATCTTTTTGAAGTGTATAAATTTATACCATTTTGTAAACGTTTTAGCCCCTCAAGCACTCTGGCTCTTTGGGTTGCGATATTCATACGGAGGAAAAATCTATCTCCCCTGTAAGCATTGCCATCATTTAGCCAAAGTCCAGCTTTATCACGCAAGAAATTCATAAAGTCGCTTGAATCCTCGCAAAACGCGCTACAATCAAGCCACAAAAGATAAGTCGCATTTGAAGGCAGAAGTTTTACTGGTAAATTTTGCTCTTTTATAAAATTTATAACGATTTTTTTGTTTTCAAAAAGATACTCCCTAAGCTCATCAAGCCATGTTTGGCTATCGTTAAATGCCGCTATTGTCGCAGTTATCGCAAATGCGTTTGCTTCACCTATCTCATCATAATTTACAGCCGCATTTATTCTGGCGCGTATCTGTTCATTTGGTGTGACGATAGCTGAGCTTTGAAGGCCAGCTATGTTAAAGGCTTTTGTAGGCGAGATGCATGTGATTGAGTTATTTTTACACTCTTCACTAACGCTGATAAATGGTACGTAGCTTAATCCAGGATCTGTTATGTCGCAGTGGATCTCATCGCTGATAACCAAAACATCATGTTTGTAGCAAAGCTCGCCTATTTTTTTAAGCGTCTCTTTGTCCCAAATTTTTCCTATTGGATTGTGTGGATTGCAAAGAAGCATCATAGTTGTTAGTGGTTGAGCTAGCTTTGCTTCAAGGTCTTCAAAATCAATCTCATAAGAGCCATCTTTATAGACAAGGTCATTTGATAAAATTTCACGGCCATTATTTTTGATGCAGTTAAAAAATACGTGATAGACGGGAGCTTGAACTAAAATTTGATCTCCTGGATTGCTAAATCTTCTAATCGCAGTAGAAATTGCTGGTATAACGCCAGTACAAAAGCACATCCACTCGTTTTCAAAGCTAACGTCATGACGCCTTTTCCACCAGCCTTTAATCGCTTCGTTCCACTCTTTTGGGATAAATGAGTAGCCAAAGACGCCATTATCAAGACGCTTTTGTAGGGCATTTAAAATTTCAGGTGCAGCCTTAAAATCCATATCGGCAACCCACATTGGCAAAACATCGTTTTTCATTCGCCACTTCGACGAGTTGGTGCCATCTCTGCTAATAAGCGTATCAAAATCGTACTTCATAGCTTTTCCTTAAAATAAAATTTTAAATCAATTATAACCCAAAAGATACTAATATAATTTGAAATTTTCTCTCAATTTAATATTTCAAAAGGAAAAATGATGAAATTAGCTCAGGCTCTCATTTTAAGAGCCGATACACAAAAACGTTTAGAGCAGCTAAAGGGTAGGTTACTCGATAATGCAAAAATGCAAGAAAATGAAAGACCTAGCGAAGATCCAAAGCTTCTTTTAAAAGAGCTTGATAGGCTAAGCGATGAGCTATTTAGACTGATCTTGGCTATAAATTTAACAAACTCAAGTGCAAAATTTGAAGGCGCGAGTCTAACTGAAATGATCGCTAAAAAAGATACGCTAAGCCAAAAAGCAAGCGTGCTTAGGGATTTTGCCAAAAGCGCAAGCCAAAAGGTCGATCTTTACTCAAATAGTGAGATAAAAATTTTAAGTAGCGTTGATGTAGCCACGCTCCAAAAGCAAATAGACGAGCTATCCAAAGAGATCAGAGAGCTAGATATGAAGCTACAAGAGGCAAACTGGCAAGTTGATCTTGTAGAGTAAAATTTATGGTGAAAATGTAGTTAAAGGCGAGTAAAAAGAAAAATTTATTAGGCTTGCGGGGAGAGAGCAAAAGCTTAAATTTATCCCAGCAATTTAAAAAATGCATTCTTAAAAATAAATGTTACTACCACTTACTGATTTAGCTACGTTTTGGGTGGGTTTGGGGAAGATTAATCTTTATCATGTAAGATTTCATAAAATTTTAAAAGGAAATTTATGAAACTTGACACCTTGATCGTAAAAGGCATTGAAGCTAAAAATAATCCAAATAAAGCTGTCATTCCGCCTATTTTTTTAGCAAGTACGTTTGTGCAAGATGATCTTGAAAATTTTCAAGAATTTGCATATTCTCGTGGTAGCAACCCAACCAAAAAAGCATTTGATGAAATTTTTGCAAAGGTTGAAGGCAGCAAATACGCTTTTAGCTTTGGTTCAGGCATGGCAGCAACAGCGGCCGCACTTAGCCTTATAAAAACTGGGCAAAAAGTCCTACTAAATAGCAACGTCTATGGCGGCACTTATAGATATGTTACAACCGTTTTTGAAAGCCACGGTATAAAGAGCGAATTTATAGATGATCTAAATTTTTTGAGCGAAGATGGCATTAGTGACGACGTGGCGGCTATCTTCATCGAAACTCCGTCAAATCCTCTCTTAAGAGTGACAGACATTGCTAGAATTTCAAAGATCGCTCACAAAAAAGGCGCTCTAGTCATCGTGGATAACACATTTTTAACGCCTTATTATCAAAGAGTGCTTGATCATGGAGCTGATATCGTGGTATATAGCGCTACAAAATATATCGGTGGACACGCCGACGTGATCGCTGGTATCGTCACACTAAACGATGATGCTTTGGCTGAGAAGATAAAATTTGCTAAAAATACGCTTGGTGGCATCATAAGCCCGATGGATGCCTACTACCTAATACGTGGGCTTAAAACGCTTAGCGTTAGGTTTGATAGACAAACGCAAAATACTCATAAAATAATCAAATTTTTGCAGAATAATGACGCAGTTAGCGTGGTGCATTTTGCCGGCTCATATAGCGAGCAAGAGGCAAAGATGCAAGCAGCTCAAGCAAGCGACATCGGTGCACTTATCTCATTTGAGCTTGATGAAAAGTATGATGTAAATAAATTTGTAAAATCGCTAGAAATTTTTGATCTAGCAGTGAGCCTTGGCGGCGTAGAAAGCCTCATTTGCAGGCCTGCGACGATGACACATGAGGCATATCCAAAAGAGGTGCTAGATAAGATCGGCATAAAGCAAAACTTGCTTCGCTTAGCAATCGGTATCGAAAACGCTGATGATCTAATAGCGGATCTTGATCAAGCATTTAAAAAAGCAAAAAAATAATAAAGGAGATAGATATGGCAACTACAAAATTTAAAGGTAGTGAGGTAAATTTAAGTGGAAACGAGGTCTTCGTAGGCTCTTATGCGCCTGAAGCAAAAGTCGTAGCGCAAGATCTTAGTGAGTTTAGTGTAGGCGGAAATAATGGCGTAGAAGTACTTGTTTGCTTGCCATCACTTGATACTGGCGTTTGCGCAGCAGAGGCTCGTAAATTTAACGAAAAAGTAGCCGGCAAACACGGCGTAAAACTTAGCATCATCTCAAATGATTTGCCATTTGCGATGGGGAGATTTTGCACGACTGAAGGCATAGAAAATTTACGTGTAGGAAGTGACTTTAGATACGGAGAATTTGCTAAAAACTATGGCGTTTTAATGAGCGATGGCCCACTAAAAGGACTACTTGCAAGAGCGGTATTTGTCATCAATGATGGCGTAATAATTCACAAACAAATCGTCCCTGAAGTGACAGAAGAGCCAAACTATGATGCTGTATTTGATGCTATTAAAAGTAGTGGTAGTTGTGGTTGTGGCTGCCATTAAAAAGGACGTTATCTAAGCATCTATTTGATGCTTAGATAATTAATCTTAGTCAAATAGAGATTTTTCAAAAGACTTTACTACAAAGCTTTTTCTATGAAGGCTTGAATAGCCAAACTTGGCAATGGCATCTAGGTGAGCCTTTGTGCCGTATCCTTTGTGCCCTGCAAAGCCATACTTTGAGTAAATTTTATCCCAGCCTTTCATCAAACTATCACGACTAACCTTTGCTAATATGCTAGCAGCGCTTACCCCAGCGACTTTGCTGTCAGCTTTTATCATCGTTGTGATACCAACGCCATAGTCTAAATTTCCATCATAAATAATCTCAAAACCCTCAAAGTGCGCCTTAAAAATTTTGAGCGCTCGTCTTAAGCACTCGCTTAGCCCAAGTTCGTCTATTTGCGCATTTGAGAAGTAGATGATGAGAAAATTTGAGCTTTTTATGATCTCTTTAAAAAGCTCCTCACGCTTTTTTGCGGTTAGTTTTTTGGAGTCGTTTAGGCCTGAAATTTCTTTATTAAGCACGCAGGCCGCTACGCTTAAAGGCCCAGCTAAAGCCCCACGTCCAGCCTCATCTATGCCACAAATTTTTGCCATTAAAGTCCGATTTCATCGCTAAAGTAAGGTCTTAGCTCATCAAGTGGCACGCTAATTTGCTCCTCGTTTAAAAAGGTAAGCCCAAGTGGCGAAAGTACAAAATTTTCACTAACGCCTGCTGTTGCGAGGATTGCTTTTAGATGAGGGTCGTTCATATCTTTAAAAATCTGCTTTAACTTTAGCTTTTTGTTGGTTTTAAGTAAGACGACATCGCAGCTAGTTTTATTATTTTTATAGGTGCAGATGCTTTTTATTTTGTCATTTATATAGTAGATGTTATCTAGGCTCTCAAATTGGTTATTTGGCCATTTTTTACGCTCACTTTTTAGGTCATAAAGTGTCGAGAGTAATTTATTTTTATTTTTTTTAGCCGATTCTTTGGCAAATATATCGTTAATTATAGCTTCGTATCTCGTGCCATTTGCTTCAGTCATTTGTATGCCAATATTTAGCATTTCATACTCTTTTTCTTTTTTGATAGTCGCATTATAGGCTTTGTTTTTAACGATTATTTTGCCCTTTAGCTCGCCATTTTCATTTTTAACGTCTAAATTTATCTTATCAGATACAGCATTTAGCGATGAAATTTCACTGCTATTTTGCTCAAGATTACCTTTTTCGTAGTCGTATTTTGTACCATCAAAAAAGATATGTCCGCTTATCTTGGCCGGCACTTTAAAGCTCTTACTTTGCTTAAAATTTTCAAATTCATCTTTAAAATAGTTCATATAAACTTCAAATTTTATACCATTTGCCTCACCAATAAATTTATAAAATTTTGCCCAGTTTTCGTGATTTATCTCATAGCCAAATAGGCCTACTATAAGTATAAAAATCCCAATAAATGCTCTCATTTCTGTCCTTCGTAGTTTTTTTGATTATAGCTTCTTTACTTTAAGCTTTTAAAACAATAATCAAATAAAGGTTAAAATTTATAAACCTAGACTCCACCTAGAAAATGGCAAAATTTCGCATTTTATGCCCTCAAAGCTAAGCTCAGCTTGGTTTGCGACACTGATTATCTGAAGTTTACTTACACCCAGCTCTTTTAAGCTTGCGTGGAGTTTTTTAAATTTTAAAAAGATGATCTCTGGTGCAGAAAACGGTACACAGATGATCGCGATCTTCCTTTTATTAAGGAAGAAATCAATCTCTTTTGTGTAGTAAATTTCATCTTTAAATTTAAGCAATTCGCAAAAAACAACATTTGCAAAGACGGCCAAAAAGTCCTTTTTTAGATACAAAGCGTTACGAAGTGCAAAATTTGTAAAGTAGAGCTTTTTGCTCGTGCTGCTCTCATCTAAATTTGGTACTAATTCTATAAAGCCATTTTCATTAAGGCTGGCTACTGTGTTATAGACACTATCTTTTGAGATTTTCATATGCTCTTTTAGGTTTTTGTAGATACCAAAAGTACTAAGCACATCGTGGCATTTTGGAGCACATTCTTTTAAAATCGCAATGCTTTGCTCGCTTAAATTTGCTTTTAAGAGCTGCTGCAAGTGTGCCGTGACCTCGCTGGAGTCTAAAAAGGCACTTGCTATCTCGTTGCCGTGAGCCAAAAAGTAGCTAAAAAGCAGGTCTTGGTCCAAATTTTTCTTAAAAAATAGTATAAATTCCTCGTAATCGAGATAGTTTAAATTTATGCGAGCAAAGCCGTCAATCGTGAGTGAAAATTCTTTGCTTGTAAGGATAATGTTTTCAAGTGTTGCGCCCTTTAAAAAGCTTAAATTTATAAGATCAGTGGCTTGTAAATTTTCAACTGCGAGCACCTTTATCTGGGTATTTTTTTCTAAAAATTCTTTTAAATTTGCTAAAAGTAAGGCTCTATCTATCCTTAGATCGTCTAAATTTATATAAAGCCTCTCCTCGCTTTTATAGTGGCTCAAAAATTCATAAACAAGGGCTGTTTTGCCACTTGAAATAGCGCCAATGATGAGTGTCTTTGGCGAGATGATCTCATATTTTCTGGGGATAAATTTATCGGATTTAAGCGGATGATTGTAATAAAGCTCTAATTGGTTCATTTTCTCCCTTTTTGCAGATCCAATTTATTCTTAATATAAACAAAATACGACCAACCCATTAACCTACAAGACATAACAGAAAACCATCCAGTGTGGTATAAAAGCGGTGGTTACATTAAGCAGTTCTGCTAGCACTACAATGGGTATAACCAATATGGTCATAGTTGGTGCTGGATATTCTGGGGCAATGTTAATGCTGACACTAAACCAACTGGTGTTTAAATTTTTATAAATTAAGACCAAGAAGCCTTTATCGGTTTCTTAGTCTTATACTTTTTATTTTAATAATTTATTTAACGGCTTACATTTAAAACTTATTACAGCTATCTGAATAAAAAAAGATCGTATAGAGTAGAACCTAAATGGTTCTACTCTAGTTTCATTCTTTAACTTCCATCTCTGTCTTAGTAATTGTTACATAAAAATCGTGAGGTGGCCACGACAATATACTACTAACATTTTCTAGCTCTTTATAATATTTAACCAGAGCATCCTCTTTATTTCTGTAACCATAAGAGTGATCTATTGTTGGTTGTTTATTATCACTTACAACTGGTATACTTATTACATTTACTGTATAAATAACTTCTTTTTCCATTTTAGTTAACCTTTCTTTAATTTACTAACCCAAAATATTTATCAATAGCCTTATTAAAATGCGCTTGCTCATAAGGTTGTACATTAGACATCATAAACTCTTTAAGTTTAGCCGGTGTCACTGCTGGTATTTTAACAGATGGGTCACCATTAGTATTTATCGCTCTACACCGACGCTTAAAATCGTTTATTAAGTTATCAACACCTAGATAGTGCTCAGGGTGGCTCTCTAATATCTCTTGTGCTTCAGCACCAGAATTAGTATTTGCGATAATAAGATTGGCTATTTCATTATCATGAGCATCAATATCTCTATACCCATCTGGGTATTTAAAAGTAACTGTTCTTATATAGTATTCACATTTAGTAAATAGATATATCTTCTTAAAGGATTCGATACGTTCTTCAGCTTCACGTTTATCGGTAAACCAATTGCGTTTATAGCGATGAGTTGGATCTATCCAATACCCTGTCTCGTCTATAATATAATATATTGTTTCGTCCCACATTATTTACTCCTTCTTTTATTAAAATGGTTATAAACTTAACTTAATGTAAGTATATAAAAATTTATTATTTTAAGTCTTTAAATTTTTGGAAATTATACTTTAAGATATTATCTTTTTAAAATTTATACTTTCCTTATTAAAAGGAAATAATTAATCAAAATTCAACAAAAAATAGCGTTTTTCTTGACAACTATAATAGCTTTTTTGTAAAATCGCAGTCTCTTTACGAAAGACCTATGTCTTGCTCGTACGATCGCTTGATCCTATGCGAGTTATTTTGATGTAAAGAGGTCGCGAGTTTGCGACAAGTTCTTTTTAAAGGAAAACACATGGAAAGAATCAGGTTAAAGCTAAAAGCTTACGACCATAGAGTTCTAGACCGCACTGTTGCAGCAATCGTAGAAGCTGTCAAACGAACAGGTGCCGACGTTCGTGGCCCGGTACCAATGCCTACAAAGATCAAACGCTATACAGTCTTAAAATCTCCACACATCAACAAAGACTCACGTGAGCAGTTTGAGATGAGAATACACGCTCGTATGCTTGACATCGTAGCTGCTACTCCAGAAACTGTAGATAGCCTAACAAAACTCGACCTAGCTCCAGAAGTTAATGTCGAAGTTCGTGCGATGAAATAAGCGGACAAAAGGATAAGAGTATGGAATATATTGTAGAAAAAATAGGCATGAGTAGAACGATTGCCACGAAGAGTACGCCAGTTACACTACTTAAGCTAGTTGAGGCTAAAGTATGTGAGATCGACGAAAACAAACGTGCTATCGTAGCGTATGCCCACACTAAAGCAAACAATAAAGCTATCGCTGGTCAGCAAAAGAAATACAATCTGACTGCAGAATTTAACAAATTTGCTACGCTTGAAGTAGCTAATAGCGAAGTTGGAAACCTAGACTTTACACCATTAAATGAGGCTAAAATTTTAAAAGTTAGTTTTAACTCAAAAGGTAGAGGATACCAAGGTGTGGTAAAAAGACATGGTTTCGGTGGTGGTCCAAAAAGCCACGGCTCACGTTTCCACAGACGCCACGGTTCAATTGGTAACTGCGAATGGCCAGGTCGTGTTCAACCAGGTATGAAAATGGCAGGACACATGGGCAATGAGAAAGTTACTGTTAAAAACGAGCTAATAAGCTTTGACGCTCAAAATGGCATCGTAGTTGTAAAAGGTTGCGTTCCTGGTCACAATGGTGCAATGGGTAAAATAAGGATTGTAAAATGAGTAAAATTCACGTATTAAACGATAAATTTGAAAATTCAGGCGAGTTAGAGCTTCCTGCAAGCTACGCTGAAGTAAATCCGCACAACCTATATCTTTATGTAAAATCTTACCTTGCTGGTATAAGAGCAAATACGGCTCATACTAAAAGTCGTGCTTTTGTAAGCGGCGGTGGTAAAAAACCATGGAGACAAAAAGGACGTGGTGGTGCAAGAGCGGGTTCAACTAGAACTAACGTTTGGGTAGGTGGTGCAGTTGCATTTGGTCCAACAAACGAGAAAAACTATTTTCAAAAAGTCAATAAAAAACAAAAAAGACTAGCTCTTGAGTACGCTTTGGCAGTAAAAGCACAAGATGGTAAAATTTTCGCAGTAGATAGCATCTCAATCGAGTCTGGAAAGACAAAAGATGCAGCTAATATCATCAAAAATTTAAAAGTAAAAGACGCGCTTATCGTTAAAGATTTACTAGACGACAAAACACTACTTGCTTTTAGAAATTTAGCAAACTGCTATGTAGTAGATGCAAATGAGGTAAATGCTTATCTTGTCTCTACATTTAGTTCGGTTATCATTGAAAAAGCTGCACTAAAAACTATAACAAAAGAGGGCTAAAATGGCGGATATAACTGATATCAAAACAATTATTTATACAGAAAAAACTCTAGGCCTTCAAGAACAAGGCGTTGTTGTTATCCAAACTTCACCAAGAGTTACAAAAAACAGCTTAAAAGCAGTTTTACAGGAGTATTTTGGAGTAACGCCTGTTCGCGTAAATTCACTTAGAATTAGCGGTAAGGTTAAGCGTTTTAGAGGAAGAGCAGGCCAACGTGACGAGATAAAGAAATTTTACGTTAAGTTACCTGAAGGCGTAAGCCTAGAAAATACGGAGGCGTAAGATGGCTATAAAATCATATAAACCATATACACCTAGTCGCAGATATATCACTGGACTAAGCTCTGAAGATATAACAGCCAAGCCAAGCGTTAGAAGCTTGCTTGTTAAACTACCTGCATCTGGCGGTAGAAATAACAATGGTCGTATAACTTCAAGACATAAAGAGGCAGGTGCAAAAAAACTTTATCGTATCATCGACTTTAAACGTCGTAAATTTGGTATAGAAGGTAAAGTTGAAGCGATCGAGTACGATCCAAACAGAAACTGCCGTATCGCTCTTATAGCTTACAAAGATGGTGAAAAGCGCTATATCATTAGACCAAATGGCCTAAATGTTGGCGACGTTATCGCATCTATCGATGAGGGCTCACTAGATATTAAACCAGGCAACGCTATGAAACTAAGATTTATCCCAGTTGGTACTATCGTTCATAATGTAGAGTTAAAACCTGGCAAAGGCGCTCAGATAGCTCGTTCAGCTGGCGGTTATGCTCAGCTAATGGGTAAAGAAGAGAAGTACGTTATCTTAAGAATGCCAAGTGGTGAGATGAGACAAGTACTAGCTGAGTGTATGGCAAGTATCGGTGTAGTTGGTAACGAAGACTGGGCTAACATCACTATTGGCAAAGCCGGACGTAATCGCTACCGTGGTATTCGCCCACAAACACGTGGTTCTGCTATGAACCCAGTTGATCACCCACACGGTGGTGGTGAAGGTAAGAAAAATTCAGGCCGTCACCCAGTTACTCCATGGGGTAAACCAACTAAAGGTGCTAAGACTCGCCGTAAAAAAGCTAGCGATAAGCTTATAATTTCAAGAAGGAAAGGAAAATAGAGATGGCAAGATCACTCAAAAAAGGTCCTTTCGTAGATGATCATGTAATGAAAAAAGTTATTGCCGCAAAGAATGCAAACGATAACAAGCCAATCAAAACTTGGTCAAGACGTAGCACGATTGTACCTGAAATGATTGGACTAACATTTAACGTTCATAATGGCAAGAGCTTTATTCCTGTATATGTTACAGAAAATCATATAGGCTATAAACTTGGCGAATTTGCTCCAACACGCACATTTAAGGGTCACAAAGGCTCAGTGCAAAAGAAAATCGGCAAGTAAGGGGAGATAATATGAGTAAAGCAATTATAAAATTTGTAAGACTTTCTCCTACAAAAGCAAGACTTATAGCAAGAGAAGTTCAAGGCATGAATGCCGAGTTAGCACTTGCAAGCTTGCAATTTATGCCAAATCGTGGTGCTAAATTTATAGCAAACGCTATTAGCTCAGCAGTAGCAAATGGCGGATTTGAGCCAGAAGAGGTTGTAGTAACTAGTTGCCGCGTTGACGCTGGTCCTGTATTAAAGAGATTTAGACCAAGAGCAAGAGGAACAGCGAGCAAAATTCGCAAACCTACTTCTCATGTAATGGTAGAAGTATCTAAACCTGAAAAGAAGGAAGCATAATATGGGACAAAAAGTAAATCCAATAGGTCTTAGACTAGGAATTAACCGCAACTGGGAATCTAGATGGTTTCCAACCAAACAAAGTCTTCCTGAAAACATCGGTGAAGATTACAAAATTCGTGCATTTTTAAAGAAAAAACTTTACTATGCAGGAATTAGCCAAATTCTAATCGAAAGAACGGCTAAAAAACTTCGTGTAACCGTAGTTGCAGCTCGTCCTGGTATCATCATTGGCAAAAAAGGTCAAGATGTTGAAAATCTAAAGAACGAAGTTAGCAAACTTATCGGTAAAGAAGTAAATGTAAATATCAAAGAAGAAAGAAAAGCTCAAGCTTCAGCTCAACTTGCTGCTGAAAACGTAGCTATGCAACTTGAAAAGCGTGTTGCATTTAGACGTGCTATGAAAAAAGTTATCCAAGGTGCTCAAAAATCAGGCGCTAAAGGTATCAAAATTTCAGTTGCCGGTCGTTTAGGTGGCGCTGAGATGGCAAGAACCGAGTGGTATCTAGAAGGTCGCGTTCCGCTTCATACTCTTAGAGCAAAGATTGATTACGGTGTAGCTGAGGCTCATACGACTTATGGAAACATAGGTATTAAAGTATGGATTTTTAAAGGTGAGGTTCTTCAAAAAGGTGTTCAGCCTGAGAAAACTGAAGAAGAGGCACCTAAGAAAACACGTAGAGCAAGAAGAGGTAAATAATTATGTTGATGCCTAAAAGAACGAAATTTCGTAAGCAAATGAAAGGTCGCAACCGTGGTTATGCGACTCGTGGAGCATCTTTAGCAACTGGCGAATTTGCACTTAAGGCTGTTGAAGCTGGTAGAATAAATTCACGCCAAATAGAAGCTGCTCGTCAAGCTCTAACTCGTCACGTAAAGAGACAGGCTAAAATTTGGATTAGGGTTTTCCCTGATAAGCCACTTACTAAAAAACCTCTACAAACTCGTATGGGTAAAGGTAAGGCTGGAGTTGAAGAGTGGGTTATGAATATCAAACCTGGTCGTATAATATTTGAAATGGCTGGTGTTAGCGAAGAGTTGGCTCGTGAAGCTCTAACTTTGGCTCTACACAAACTTCCTTTTAAATCAAAATTTGTAACGCGAGAGAGTGAAAATGAAATATACTGAGTTAAAAGATAAGAGCGTTGCAGAATTAAACGCGTTGCTAAAAGAGAAAAAGGTGCTTTTATTTACTTTAAGACAAAAGCTAAAAACTATGCAGTTAAGCAACCCTAATGAGATTAGTGCTGTTCGCAAAGAGATAGCTCAGATCAACACTGCAATTAGTGCAACAAGACAAGGGGCGTAAAATGGCATTAAAAAGAGAAATTCAAGGTGTTGTTTTACAAAAAGCTGGAGATAAAACAGCTACTATTTTGGTAGAAAGACGCGTTATGCACCCAAGATACCATAAATTTGTAAAACGCTTTAAAAAGTATTTAGTTCACGATGAGAAAAATGAGACAAGAGCAGGCGATACAGTTGTTGCGATCGAGTGCAGACCACTTTCAGCTCGCAAGAATTTTCGCTTAAAAGCTGTATTGGCAAAGGGAGTTGAGTAATGATTCAAAGTTTTACAAGACTTGCAGTTGCTGATAATAGTGGCGCAAAAGAGTTAATGTGTATAAAAGTTCTTGGCGGCAGCAAAAGAAGATACGCTACGCTTGGCGATATCATAGTTTGCTCTGTTAAAAAAGCTCTTCCAAATGGCAAGATCAAAAAAGGACAGGTTGTAAAAGCTGTTGTTGTAAGAACTAAAAAAGAGGTTCAAAGAGATAATGGTTCGCTAATCCGCTTTGACGAGAACGCAGCTGTTATACTTGATAGCAAAAAAGAGCCAGTCGGCACTCGTATTTTTGGACCAGTTGGACGTGAAGTTAGATATGCTAACTTTATGAAAATTGTTTCGCTAGCTCCGGAGGTTTTATAATGGCTAATGTAAAATTTAAAGTCAAAAAAGGCGATACTGTAAAGATCATCGCTGGTGACGATAAAGGCAAAACTGGTAAAATTTTAGCAGTTCTTGCAAAAAAAGGTCAGGTTATAGTTGAGGGATGCAAAGTAGCTAAAAAAGCTATCAAACCAAGCGAAAAAACTCCAAATGGTGGTCACGTAAATAAAGAGATGCCAATTGACATATCAAACGTCGCGAAAGTTGAAGGATAAGAGATATGAGTAGATTAAAAGATAAATTTAACGAAACTATCAAGCCAGCTCTCGTAAAAGAATTTGACATCAAAAATCCAATGCTTATCCCTGCGCTCGAGAAGATCGTGATTAGCGTAGGTGCTGGAGACTCTGCGAAAGATCAAAAAGTGCTTCAAAATATGGCTGATACCATTTCACTTATCGCTGGACAAAAAGCAGTTATCACTGATGCTAAAAAATCAGTTGCTGGCTTTAAAGTTCGCGAAGGTTTCCCTGTTGGTATCAAAGTAACTTTGAGAAAAGAGCAAATGTATGCTTTCTTAGATAAGCTAATTAGCGTTGCTCTTCCAAGAGTTAAAGACTTCCGTGGTCTTCCAAAAAATGGCTTTGACGGACGTGGAAACTATAACTTCGGTCTTAGTGAGCAGCTAATGTTTCCAGAGGTTGAGTATGATAAAATTTTACGAACTCATGGTATGAATATTACGATTGCTACTACGGCTAAAAATGATAAAGAGGCATTCAAATTGCTAGAGCTATTTGGTGTGCCGTTTGCAAAAGGAAAGTAAAATGGCAAAGAAATCAATGATAGCAAAAGCTGCACGCAAGCCAAAATTTACGGTTCGTGGCTATACTAGATGCCAAATTTGCGGTCGTCCGCACTCTGTTTATAAAGATTTTGGAATTTGCCGTGTTTGTCTAAGAAAAATGGCTAACGAAGGCCTAATACCTGGTCTTAAAAAAGCAAGTTGGTAAGGAAGAGAAATGTTAAACGATTTAATATCAGATGGATTAACACGCATTAGAAATGCAAGTATGAGAAAGCTTGAAACTGCGAAATTGCTTCATTCTAAGGTTGTTGAGGCTACTCTTTCTATCCTTGCAGCAAAAGGCTATGTAGAGAGCTACAACGTTATCGAAGAAGGTAACAAGAAATTTATAAATGTAGTTTTAAAGTATGACGAGTACGGTAGAAGCGTTATAAACGAGCTTAAAAGGGTTTCAAAACCTGGTCGCCGTGTTTATCAAGGGAAAGACGACATTAAGCGTTTTAAAAATGGTTATGGAACAGTTATTGTTAGCACAAGCAAAGGCGTTATGAGCGGTATTGAAGCAAGTAAAGCTGGCGTTGGCGGCGAGGTTCTTTGTACGGTTTGGTAATAAACTGCATTAAACGCTATTTAACCTTATAATTTTAAGGTTAAATTTTTAGCTTGGTAAAATTTTAGATTTTGCCAAAGCTAAATTTAGAAATTCAAATGAAGGTTTCGTCAAATTTGACGATAAAATTTACGGCATTGTGGTGTTTATTCGTAAATGTAGGAACACCCTAGACAAGTAAAGGAAAAAAATGTCACGTATTGGAAAACAGCCTATCGCTATCCCAAGTGGTGTAGACGTTAGCGTTGAAAATAATGTCCTAAAATTTAAAAAGGGCAATCATATAAAAGAGCTTGACACAAAAGGTCATGTTGATGTCAAGATAGAAAATGGTCATATAGTTTTTGCTCCAAAAGGCGAAGATCGCCAAAGTAGAGCTTACTGGGGAACATATAGAGCACTTGCTAATAACATCGTAACTGGTATCACTGCGGGATTTACTCGCCAGCTTGAGATCAACGGCGTTGGTTACAAAGCAGCTGCAAAAGGTAAAATTTTAGAGCTTTCTCTTGGTTTTTCACACCTTATCAACTATGAGCTACCAGCAGGCGTTGAAGCTAGTGTTGAGAAAAACGTTATTACTATCAAAGGCGATGACAAACAAGTAGTAGGTCAAGTGGCTGCTCAAGTTAGAGGATTTAGACCACCTGAGCCATACAAAGGCAAAGGCGTTAAATATCTAGAAGAACGCATCATCCGCAAAGCGGGCAAGACATCTAAGAAGTAAGGAGCGGTAAATGACAGCAAAAGTACTAAAAAGAAAAATCGCTCTTAGAATTAAGAGAAAAAGAAGAATCAGAGGTAAAATTTCTGGTGTTGCAACTTGTCCAAGAGTTTCTATTTTCAAATCAAACAGAACTCTTTATGTTCAAGCAATTGATGACGTTACAGCTACTACACTAGCTGCGGTTGATGGCAGAAAGATAGGCATAAAAGCAAATAAAGAAGGTGCGGTCACTTTAGCTAAAGAATTTGCTAAGGCTTTAAAAGCTAAGAAGATAGATATTGCAGTTTTTGATAGAAATGGTTATTTGTATCATGGCGTTATCGCAGCATTTGCTGAAGCTTTAAGAGAAAATGGCATCAAGCTATAACCCAAAGGAAAATCGATGGAAAAATATAATAGAGAAGAATTTGAAGAAGTAATCGTCGATATCGGTCGGGTTACAAAGGTTGTTAAAGGTGGTCGTAGATTTAGATTTACAGCTTTAGTTGTTGTTGGTAATAGAAATGGTCTAGTTGGCTTTGGCTATGGTAAAGCTAAAGAGGTACCAGATGCGATGAGAAAAGCAATTGACGACGCATTTAAAAATATTATCCACGTTAAGATCAAAGGCACAACTATTCCTCATGACGTAGAGGTAAAATATAACGCAAGTAGAATGCTACTTCGCCCAGCTAGCGAGGGTACTGGTGTTATCGCTGGTGGTAGTGCACGCCCTATTATCGAGCTTGCAGGTATTAAGGATATCCTTACTAAATCACTTGGCTCAAACAACTCAGCAAACGTCGTTCGTGCTACTATAAAAGCACTTAGTTTGCTAAAAAGCTAAGAGAAAGGAGTTAAGATGGCATTAGAAAAATTAACACCTGCTGCAGGTTCAACTCATGCAACCAAAAGAATAGGTCGTGGTCAAGGTAGCGGCAATGGTAAAACTGCTGGCAAAGGTAACAAAGGTCAAAGAGCAAGAAAAGGCTACAATGAGAAAAGAGGTTTTGAGGGCGGACAGCAACCACTTCAAAGACGTCTTCCAAAAGTAGGTTTTACTTCTAAATTTGAAAAACCTTATGTTATTAATGTCGAGAAAATCGCAGCTATAAAAGAGCTTGCTGAAATTTCAATAGCAACAATAGCTAGTGTTCATAAAATTTCAAAGAGCGTTACTAAGATAAAACTAATTGGTGCAAGCGCAAAAGCTCTTGCTTCTAAGATTAAAGACGAGAACGTTAGCGTTAGCGGAACAAAATAATGGATAAAACACTGACCAACAAGATTTTAATCACGTTGGCATTTTTGTTCGCATACAGGATACTGGCTTATGTGCCAGTTCCTGGTGTTAATGTCGACGTAATTAAAGAATTCTTCAATTCAAATAACAGCAACGCCTTGGGCTTATTTAATATGTTTAGTGGTAAGGCTGCTGAGCGTTTAAGTATTATCTCTTTAGGTATCATGCCTTACATCACAGCTTCGATCATTATGGAGCTTTTAGCAGCAACATTTCCGAAATTAGGTCAGATGAAAAAAGAGCGCGACGGTATGCAAAAATATATGCAAATTATACGCTATGCAACCATTGTTATCACTCTTGTACAATCAATCGGCGTTTCTATTGGACTTCAAAGCTTAAGTGGACGCGGTGGCGAACAAGCTATCATGATAGATATAAATTTATTTATCGCGATCTCTGCTGTATCTATGCTAACTGGCACAATGCTACTTATGTGGATAGGCGAGCAAATAACGCAACGTGGTATAGGCAATGGCATAAGTCTTATTATCTTTGCTGGTATCGTCTCTGGCATACCTAGTGCGATCGGCGGAACTGTAAATTTAGTAAATACTTCTGAGATGAATTTCCTAACAGTTATCGCTATTTTGGCGATTATTTTAGCTACCATTGGTGCTATTATATTTGTCGAGATGGGTGAAAGGCGTATCCCTATTTCTTACTCAAGAAAAGTGATAATGGAAAATCAAAACAAACGTATAATGAACTATATACCGATCAAAGTAAATTTAAGCGGTGTTATTCCACCGATATTTGCTAGTGCGATTTTGATGTTTCCTAGTACGATTTTACAGGCTAGTACAAATCCGATCATCCAAGCTATCAACGACTTTTTAAGTCCAAATGGCTATATGTTTAACTTTTTAACATTTTTATTTATCATCTTCTTTGCGTTTTTCTACGCATCGATCGTATTTAATACAAAAGATATAAGTGAAAATTTAAAGAAACAAGGCGGATTTATTCCAGGTGTTAGACCAGGGGAAAGTACGGCTAGCTATCTAAATGAAGTAGCTGGTAGGCTAACTTTGGGCGGTGCTTTATATCTTGGCATTATCTCAACATTGCCGTGGGTACTTGTAAAAACTATGGGTGTACCATTTTATTTTGGTGGCACGTCAGTACTTATCGTGGTTTCTGTCGCTCTTGATACTATGAGGCGCATAGAAGCTCAGTCTTATACAAACAAATACCAAACTCTAAGTGCAGTAGGTCTATAAAATGGCTATCACTCTAAAAAGACCAGCTGAGATAGAGAAAATGAGAGCGGCGAATAAGATCGTCGCTCAAACTCTTGATCATATTTCCACGATCATAAAACCTGGAATTTCACTTCTTGAGATAGATAAAATTTGTGAGGATATGATAAGAGCTGCTGGGGCAAAACCTGCTTTTAAAGGACTCTATGGCTTCCCAAATGCAGCTTGTATAAGCGTTAATGAAGTGGTGATCCACGGAATCCCAAATGAATATAAACTAAAAGAGGGCGATATCGTTAGTGTTGATATCGGTTCAAATTTAGATGGTTATTTTGGCGATTCGGCTAGGACTTTTGGGGTTGGTAAAATTTCAAAAGAAGATGAAGCTTTGATCGCTTGCTCAAAAGATGCACTATATTTTGCGATAGATTTCATAAGAGCCGGTATGCATTTTAAAGAAATTTGCTATGAGCTTGAGAAATTTATTCTTGGTAGAGGTTATGTGCCTTTACGTGGGTATTGTGGTCATGGCATAGGCAAAAGGCCACACGAAGAGCCAGAAATTCCAAACTACCTTGATGGAAACAACCCAAAAGCTGGACCAAAGATAAAAGAGGGAATGGTTTTTTGTATAGAGCCAATGATCTGCCAAAAAGACGGCACGCCAGTTTTAGGAAGCGATAACTGGAAAGTAACCTCAAAAGATGGTTTGAGAACTAGCCATTATGAGCATTGCATGGCGATAGTTAATGGCAAAGCCGAAATTTTAAGCCAAGCGTAAAATTTATAGCAAAAAATTTAAAGAAAGGAGAGTTTGTGGCAAAAGACGATGTCATTGAGATTGATGGAAATGTTGTTGAAGCACTACCAAATGCAACTTTTAAAGTTGAGCTTGACAACAAACATATAATTTTATGTCATATCGCCGGAAAAATGAGAATGCATTATATAAAGATAATGCCTGGCGACCGCGTAAAAGTAGAACTTACGCCATATAGCCTAGACAAGGGCAGGATCACTTATAGATATAAGTAAATTTAGCCCCTTGGCAAATATGCTAAGTAAATTTAAAGCTGGTTTTAGGTAAAATCCAAGCTTTGCGAAAAGCTGTATGAAGAATTATTTTCAAAGTTCCCCACTTATTTTGAAAATAGTTGGTTTAAATTCTTTCTTTAGACCTGATGCAGCCCCTAAAAAAGTGGAATAAATTTTTAGGAGACTAAAATGAAAGTTCGTCCTTCTGTAAAGAAGATGTGTGACAAATGTAAAATTGTCAAACGTAGTGGCATAATTCGTGTTATCTGCGAAAATCCAAAACATAAACAAAGACAAGGATAAGGCATGGCACGTATTGCAGGTGTAGATTTACCAAACAAAAAGAGAATCGAATATGGTTTGACTTATATTTATGGTATAGGTCTTTATAAATCTCGTCAAATTCTTGACGCAGCTGGAATTTCTTACGACAAGAGAGTTTATGAGCTTAGCGAAGACGAAGCAGCAGCTATCCGTAAAGAAATTCAAGAGCACCACGTCGTTGAGGGTGATTTGAGAAAACAAGTTGCTATGGATATCAAAGCTCTTATGGATCTTGGAAGTTATAGAGGTCTTCGCCACAGAAAAGGTCTTCCTGTTCGTGGCCAAAAGACTAAAACTAATGCTAGAACCAGAAAAGGCAGACGTAAAACTGTCGGTGCGGCTACTAAGTAAGGCAAGGGTTAAAGGATAATAAATGGCGAAAAGAAAAATTGTTAAGAAAAAAGTAGTTAGAAAAAGCATAGCCAAAGGTATCGTTTATATTAGTGCAACATTTAACAACACTATGGTAACTGTAACTGATGAAATGGGAAATGCTATTGCATGGAGTAGTGCAGGTGGCTTAGGCTTTAAAGGTAGTAAAAAATCAACTCCTTATGCAGCCCAACAGGCAGTTGAAGATGCTCTAAATAAAGCAAAAGAGCATGGCATAAAAGAAGTTGGTATTAAGGTTCAAGGTCCAGGTAGCGGACGTGAAACGGCTGTTAAAAGTGTAGGAACTGTTGAAGGAATTAAAGTATCTTTCTTTAAAGACATTACACCTTTACCACACAATGGTTGTAGACCGCCAAAACGCCGCCGCGTATAATTAGAGAAAAATAGGAGAAATTATTATGGCTAGATATACAGGACCTGTTGAAAAATTAGAAAGACGTCTTGGTGTGTCTCTTGCGTTAAAAGGCGAAAGAAGACTTGCTGGTAAAAGTGCTTTTGAAAAAAGACCTTATGCGCCAGGACAACATGGACAAAGAAGAGCAAAAATAAGCGAATATGGCTTACAACTTCGTGAGAAACAAAAAGCTAAATTCATGTATGGTGTTTCTGAAAAGCAATTTAGAAGATTATTTCAAGAAGCAGCACGCCGCGAGGGCAATACTGGTGCCCTTTTAGTCCAGCTACTAGAGCAAAGATTAGATAATGTTGTTTATAGAATGGGCTTTGCAACAACTCGTCGTTTTGCTCGTCAGCTAGTAACCCATGGACATATTTTAGTAAATGGCAAAAGAGTAGATATACCATCTTACAGAGTTGAGCCAGGTGCAAAAGTAGAGATTGTTGAAAAATCTAAAAATAATCCACAAATTATTCGTGCAATAGATCTTACAGCACAAACTGGTATTGTTGCTTGGGTAGATGTTGAAAAAGAGAAAAAATTTGGAATTTTCACTAGAAATCCAGAAAGAGAAGAGGTTATCATTCCTGTTGAGGAAAGATTTATAGTAGAGCTTTATTCAAAATAATAGAGGGTATAAAGATGAGAAAGATTACTACATCAGCTTATATGCCAACTGAAATTGAAGTTAAAAGTGTTAGTGAAAATGTTGCTAACATTACAGCATATCCTTTTGAGGCGGGCTATGCTGTTACCTTGGCTCACCCATTACGCCGCCTTCTTTACACAAGTACAGTAGGTTTTGCACCTATTGGTGTAAAGATCAAGGGCGTTAGCCACGAATTTGATAGTATGCGCGGCATGCTTGAGGACGTAGCATTTTTTATTATAAATTTGAAAAAGATCAGATTTAAATTAAAAAGCACCAGTGAGCGCGAAGTTATAGAGTATAGCTTTAAAGGACCAAAAGAGATAACTGGGGCTGATCTAAATAATGATCTAGTTGAGATCGTTAACCCAGACGCATACCTTGCTACAATAAACGAAGATGCTGAGTTAAATTTTTCAGTTATCATTCAAAAAGGTATCGGATATGTGCCTAGTGAAGAGATTAGAGAAGAGATCGAAGACGACTATATCGCACTTGATGCTTTCTTTACACCTGTTAAAAAAGCAGTTTACGATATACAAAATGTCTTGGTTGAGGATGATCCAGACTATGAAAAGATTGTATTTACTATAACAACTGATGGTCAAGTTAGTCCGATAGAGGCTTTTAAAAATTGTTTAGAAGCTATGTATCAACAAATGTCAGTATTTAAAGGAATTTTAGATATTGATGTTAGTACTCCAGTTGCTAGCTCAAGTGCAGGCGGTGAGTTTTCAAAGCTACTTTCTAGTGTAGAAGATCTAAATTTAAGCGCTAGAAGTTTTAACTGCCTTGACAAAGCTGATATTAGATTTATTGGCGAGCTTGCATTAATGGACGAAAATGAGCTTAAAGAGCTTAAAAATTTAGGTAAAAAATCTCTTGAAGAGATTAAAGCGGTTATGGAGGAGATAGGCTATCCAGTTGGTGCCGATGTGTTAAAGGATGGCAAAGAGCAACTAAGAAAGAAAATAACCGAGCTTAAAGCACAAATGAGTGTAAAAGAATAAAAGGACAATAGATGAGACATAAACACGGATATCGAAAACTTGGTAGAACGTCATCTCATAGATCTGCATTGCTTAAAAATTTGGCGATAGCTATCATCAAAAGCGAAAAGATAGAGACGACTTTACCAAAAGCAAAAGAGCTTAGAAGCTATGTTGAGAAGCTAATTACAAGAGCCAGAAAAGGTGACTCTAACGCTCACAGAGCAGTATTTGCTTCTTTACAAGATAAAGAAACAACAAATAAATTAGTTACTGAAGTAGCTCCAAAATTTAAAGAGCGCAATGGCGGCTATACAAGAATCATCAAGACTCGTGTTCGCAGAGGCGACGCAGCAGAGATGGCTTATATAGAGCTAGTAGCTGAATAATTATTAGAGAGCTTCGGCTCTCTTTTTTTAATTTCTTGAATATAAAATTCTCTTACCTTTAAAATAAAATCCTTTTTCCAAAAGTTTTTAAAGCTATAAATTTCTTTAATTATCTACCAAAATTATTAACCAAAACCATAAATTTTATAGTTAAAAGTTGTAAATCCTTTAATCTAAAATCATATATTTTAAATTTTTACCTTTGAACTCTATGCTAAAATTTTATTTTATAAAGACGATATTTGTTTCAAATATCTTATAAATTTCAAAGGATTTGAGATGATAGGTGGCATAAATGGAGTTGGCACAAATTTTTATGTTGGCTCGCAAAGTAGTAGAGCGCAAGAGCTTGATACTAATAATACTAAACCAAATATAGGCAAAAATTCTTTAAATAATTTATCTATCGGTTTGGTTGATAAACGAAAAAGTCATATCGATACTAGAGGTGAGCCAATAAATTTAAATGAAACAAATACGACAAAATTTCAAAAAAATAGTGAGAATCTAACATTTGCTAGCAATTTCTCGCTCTCAGGCATAGCTGCTAATGGTAAGATAAGCATCTGGGGCAAGCTCATGGGGTACGACAAACAAGTCAGTCAAGATGAGGTAAATGATCTCAAAAATTTTATCAATCAGACCAAAGCACTTGGCTTTGGCAGAGCTCACGAAGAGATCATAGGATATTATCCAACAGATGTCGATCTCTTTGCAAAAGAGTATACATCAAAACTTGATAACACACTTCTTGGGCTTGGTCACAAGAGCCACGTGGAAGGGTTTGAGATACTTGATAAAGACCTAAGCATAGATGAGTTTAAAGATAAGTGGATTGATTATGCACTTAGGCAGTATCTTGGCGAAAGAGTCGGTGTGGAGAGCATTACGATAGGCAAAAAGGCTATCTCCATGCTAACTAGCACTAATAAGCCTCCAGTTGAGTATCAGACTCTACAAAATATAAATTTCACTGACGAAGAGAGTAGACAGAGATTTCTTACGCTTATGAAAGCTGGCATGAAGAGTGGGGCGGATTTTAAAGAGGTGGTAGAGGGCGTGCTCTCGCTTTATAATGTGCAAAATACAGACAAACTTGATGGCAACAAAGTCTATGCTTCAGT
The DNA here is from genome assembly GCF_003048575.1 of Campylobacter concisus. Classification (NCBI taxonomy): domain Bacteria; kingdom Pseudomonadati; phylum Campylobacterota; class Epsilonproteobacteria; order Campylobacterales; family Campylobacteraceae; genus Campylobacter; species Campylobacter concisus. The sequence continues at coordinate 194,773 of NZ_PIRZ01000004.1, forward strand.
GATCGGACGAAGCGAGAAACTGGCTACTTACGACATCAACAAAGATGAGAAATTTGCCTATCTTAAGGAGCTAATGCAGCTTGAGAAAAATGGAGTTGATATACTAAAGCTAATGGAAAAAGTGGAGCAAAAAAAGAAATTAGATATAAAAGTGTAGGCTAAATTTAGTTTTTTGCACCGCTTATCTTTGTGATTTTAGTCATAAGTGGCTCTTTTTACTTGTTTTAAATTTTTAAATGATAGAATCTTGATTTCTATTATTAAAATTACGGAGAACTCTTGAGAAAGCTACTTTGGCTAAATCCGGTTGTAAAAAATATGTATGACTTCTCTGCGTTAAAAGAGCTCTTGCAAAATAAGGGCTTTAACATAGTAGAGTGCGAAAAAGATCATGTTCGTGATGTCAAAAATTCATATAAAAATTTATGCTCTAAAGGCATGGTTTTAGACAGTCGCTGTCCAAGAGCTGTAAATTTTATAAGATCAAATTTCAAAGAATTTTCAAACAATATTTCAAACTTAAATCCTATTTTAATAGAAAGCGCCATCGAGCTTAGCTCAAATCTAAAAGAAAATGAGTGGCTTTATATAACAACGCCTTGTGAGGACTTGGCTGAGCTTGGAAATTCTTTAAAATTAGAGCGAACTACATTTTTAACATGGAAAAATTTTAAAGAGCTAAACGACATAAATTTACAAATAAGCAAAATAGAATCAAGCCCGATCCCACCTGGACTTTTTGAAAATTTAGGCATAAAAACACTAAGCTTATGCAGTAAAGAAAAGATGCAAAACGCATTTTCATATAAATTTAGCGAGCTTAAAAACTACCAGATCATCGAGCTTTTATACTGTGAAAATGGCTGTCACAATGGAGATGGGCTGTGATAGAAATTTTTAAAAAGAGCGTTTTGATCCTAGTGATCTTTGCTCTCTGGCAGGTCGTTTGTGAACTAGAAATTTTCACGCCCTATATCTTGCCAAGTCCTATTACGACACTTAAAACGATGCTTGACATGAGCTTAAGCGGCGAGCTAATAACGCATGTGATGATTAGCTTTAAGCGTATATTTATTGGTTATGCTTTTGCTTTTGTTTTGGCATTTGCTTTTGGTGGAGTGGCGGCGCTATTTCCAAAAGCTAGTATTTATTATGAGTGGATACTAGAGTTTTTTAGAAATGTTCCGCCACTTAGCCTTATTGCTATTTTGGTACTTTGGTTTGGTATAAACGAAACTCCAAAAATTATTATTATCATACTAGCATCGTTTTTCCCAATGTTTTTAAGTATTTCAAAAGGGCTAACTAGCTGCGATGTAAAACTTATTGAAGTTGGTAAAATTTTTTGTTTTAGTAAATTTGAAATTTTTTACAAAATCATCCTAAAAAATGCCATAAAAGATATTTTTGTCGGTATGCGCATAGGTTTTGGCTACGCTATGCGAGCGATTGTGGGAGCGGAGATGATCGCAGCTTCTAGCGGGCTAGGCTATCTTATACTTGATGCTGAGGAGCTTTCGCGCGCAGATAGGATATTTGTTGGCATATTTACAATAGGAATTTGTGGCGTACTCATAGATAGGATATTTTTGTTTTTGATATCTAAATTTAGCCTTTTGCGAAGTGAAAAATGATAGAAATTTTAAATTTATCCAAGCATTTTTTTATTAATGGCAAGCGTATCGACGTTTTAAAAGAGCTAAATTTAACTATAAAAAAAGATAAGATCACCGTTATACTTGGCAGAAGTGGTTGCGGTAAAACGACTCTTTTAAGGCTTATTGCTGGACTTGAGGGCGTAAGTCTAGGCGAGATAAATTTTAAAGAGCAAGCAAAGATCGGTTTTGTATTTCAAGAGCCTAGGCTTATGCCTTTTTTAAACGTCTATGAAAATATAGTCTTTCCACTTAAAAAGTGCGAGATAGACGAGGCAAAGATAGATAGGCTCATATCGATGATAGGGCTTAGCGACTTTAAATTTGCCGCTGTTTCGCAGCTATCTGGTGGCATGAGCTCGCGCGTTTCTCTTGCTAGAGTGCTTGCGTACGAAGCAAATTTGATCCTTATGGATGAGCCATTTGCGGCACTTGATGCTTTTACGAGAGCCAGCATGCAGGCTGAAATTTTAAAGCTTCAAGCTGGTAAAACCATCATTTTTGTCACTCATAATGTCGATGAAGCCCTATATTTAGCAGATGAGATCATTTTGCTTGAAAAAGGCAGGATGAAATCAAGCTATGATCTATCAAATCTAGCTAAGCCAAGAGATTTGCTTTGCGATGAGCTAATAAATTTAAAGCGTAAAATTTTGAGCGAAATTTAGCATTTTATAAAATGATAATTAAAACCAAAACGAAGCAAAAAGTTATATAATTTGGAAAATTTTTAAAGGAGCAAATATGAGAAAGTTTTTTAAGATTTTGTGTGCAGCCTCTTTGCTTTGTCTAGTCGCAAACGCAAGTGAGCTAGATAAGATCGGTATGACCTATGTCAAATCGCCGCTAAATGTCCCCTCAATCGTCGATAAATTTAAAGGCTTTTATGCTAAATCTTTTGGCATGCCAGTCGAATACTCCGAGATCACCTCAGGTGCGAAACAAACGCAAGCGCTCGCTTCAAACTCACTTCAGTTTTTAAACTGCGTGGGTGGAACTTCAGTCATACTTGCAGCAGCAAATAAAGCTGATATAAAGATTATAAGTGCCTATTCAAGAGCACCTGAAGCTTTTGCGATATTTGCTAAAGATAAAGGCATAAAAACCGCTAAAGACTTAAAAGGTAAAAAAATAGCAGGGCCAAAAGGTACGATATTAAATGAGCTTTTGGTTAGGTATCTTGCTCTTGGCGGTCTAAGCATAAATGACGTAGAGTTCGTTTCTATGGGCATCCCAGCTGCACAAGCTGCACTTGAAAATGGTAGCGTCGATGCAGCACTTCTTGCTGGACCAGCTGCTTATAATGCTAAAAAATCAGGACTTAGTGTCGTAACAACAGGCAAGGGCGTCATCACTCCAGTCATCGTTACTGCCACAAGCGGAGAATTTTACAAAAAGCATAAAGATCTAGTTGAAAAATTTAAAAAGGCCCAAGATGAAATTTTGGCTTTTATGAAAGCAAATGAGGAAGAGGCATTAAAATTTACAGCTGAAGAGACCGGGCTTAGCATAGAGGCGGTAAAGAGTATGTATCCGCAGTATGACTTTAGTCCAAAGATCACGCCTGAAGATATAAAAGCACTTGAAGCTACGCAAAAATTTATGCTTGAGAGCAAGATGATTGAACAAAAAGTAGATATAAAATCGCTTCTAATAGATTAAACAAAAAGGGCGAAATTTGCCCTTTTATCCTAAAACTTATAATCAAAATTTACTAAATTTTAGCTCAAATATTTAAAAACTAAAGCTGACTAGGCGTATCAAAAAGGTTTAAATTATAAAGCAAAATTAGCACTAAGCAAAAATATAGCCATTATTTTTTGCATTTTTATTTTGCTATAATAGCCCAAAAATTTAATAGGAAAAAATATGATCCCATTTAGCGATGAAGAACTTTTAAAACCAGTCAGTGCGAGTTTGCAAAAGGTACTGCCGATGCTTGAAAATGATGGCGGTGGCATGGAGCTACTTGGCATAAAAAACGGCAAAATTTATGTAAGACTTACAGGGCATTGTCATGGATGTGCAGCTAGCACAACTACACTAAAATATGGACTCGAAAGACAACTTCGTATGGATATTCACCCAGAGCTTGAGGTCGTAAATATCCCGATTGGCGAGGAATTTGACATTGATAGATTATAAAAAAACAGGCATTAAATACTTCAAACGTTCTAAATTTAAAGAAGCGATCTTTTACTTCTCTCTAGCTTACGAAAAGACACAGGATAAAAATTTACTATTTTTGATACAAATTTGCTCCCTTGGCGAGAAAAATGCAGAGGAAGCAAAACTTTTATTTGACTATTTTATGGATAAACTAAGAGCTGGCGAAGATGATGAAGGAATGGATGAAATTTTAAAAATTTTAGAATCAAGATTGGCTAGTGATGAGTATTTTGAAGAGCAAGACGCGATTAGCTATGAGGACTTTAAAAAGGCTGTTTATAAGGATGGGAGCTTCAAAAAGGTCTTTGAAAATATCATGTTCTCAACCAAGGTCATGATCTCAAACAAAGATGATTTTTTAGAATTTTTGGGAAATTTGATAAAAAATGACTTCATCGAAATGAGTATAAACTATCTTGAGAGTGCGGCGGTGATGTTTGGCGGTGATGAGCGTATAGATCAGCTTTTTAAAGAGATACAAAAAAGACAAAACGATGAAAATATCAGTAGAAAATAGCTTCATAACAGATGACTCAAACGAGTGCGAAAAGGGCTCGTTTTTTGTACAAACTGCTGCAAATGCAAAATTTGCAGAGGCGGCGGTAAAAAATGGTGCAAAGATAATCAGCCTTGAAGAGTGTAAAAAGCTTTTAAAAATCGATGAAAGCTTAAAGATAGTTGGCATCACAGGTACAAATGGCAAGACCACAACGGCTGCTGCTATCTATGAAATTTTGCGAAATTTAGGTAAAAAATGCGGCCTAAGTGGCACAAGAGGGGCATTTATAGAGGGCAAGCAGATAGATGACAAGGCGCTTACGACAAGTGCTATTTTAAGGACTCTTTCATACCTTAAAGCAGCTAGCGAGCAAGGCTGCGAGTACTTCGTGATGGAGGTTAGCTCGCATGCGATAGCTCAAAAACGCATAGAGAGCTTAAAATTTGCTCTAAAAATTTTTACAAATTTGACTCAAGACCACCTCGACTACCACAAGAGCATGGAGGAGTACGCTAGGGTAAAGTCAAGCTTTTTTGATGATGATTGCATGAAGCTTATAAATGCTGATGATAATGGCATTAAATTTAACCCAAAAAACGCTTATACGTATTCGCTCAAAAAGCCAGCTAGCTTTGCACCGGTGGTTTATGGGCTAAAGGACGGCATAGACGCAGTTATCAAGACGCCAAATGGTGATGTGGAGATAGACTCAAGCTTGCAAGGCGAGTTTAATCTCTACAACTTACTTGCCGCACTTGGAGCCGTTTGTTTACTAGAGCATCCAGACGCAGCTGCACTTTCAAATGCGATAAGCAAATTTAAAGGTGTTAGTGGCAGGATGGAAGTGGTTAGCACCGATCCGCTAGTCATCGTGGATTTTGCTCATACGCCAGATGGTATCGAAAAGGTGCTAAACTCGCTTAGACATCTAAATTTGATCGCAGTCTTTGGCGCAGGCGGCGATAGAGATAGGACAAAGCGCCCTAAAATGGGAGCGATAGCCCAAAAATACGCAAGAATTTGCATCGTCACAAGTGACAATCCAAGAAGCGAAGAGCCAGAAAGCATAATCGATGAAATTTGCGCTGGCATGAGCCAAAATGAAAATTTGATACGAAACGTCAACCGCAAAGAGGCGATTGCACTGGCCATTAGTAAGCTAGAACACGGCTGGGCGCTTATCATACTTGGCAAAGGCGACGAGCCATATCAGGAGATAAAAGGCGTCAAGCACCCATTTAGCGACAAAGAAGTTGTAATTGAGCTTTTAAAGAGGTAAAAATGAATATAGAAATTTTAGCTAGCAAGATCCATAGAGCCGTCGTAACAGACGCAAATTTAAACTACGTTGGCTCGATCAGCATCGGCGAGGAGCTTATAAAAGCTGCAAATTTGATAGAAAATCAAAAGGTTGAAATTTTAGACGTAAATAATGGCGAGAGATTTGCCACATATGTGATAAAGGGCAAAAAAGGCGAAATTTGCCTAAACGGTGCAGCTGCTAGAAAAGTCTGCGTAGGAGACGTAGTCATAATCGTGGCTTACGCTAGCATGAAATTTAAAAAAGCTAAGAAATTTAAGCCAACCATCGTGCATGTAAATAACAAAAACGAGATCATAAAGGAGTAGACGGATGTTTGAGGGATTTGACTTTTCTAAGATGGGGCAGATGCTTGAGGATGTGCAAAGACAGGCCAAGCAGATAGAAGAAGAGAGCAAAAATAAAGAATTTGGAGCAAAAAGCGGCGGCGGACTAGTGAGCGTGAGAGCAAATGGCAGTGGCGAGATACTTGATATCAGCATAGATGATAGCTTGCTTGAAGACAAAGAGAGTATGCAAATTTTATTAATAAGTGCCGTAAATGACGTGCTAAAATCAGTTGAAGCAGATAAGAAAAACACCGCTTCAAGGATGCTTGGTGGCCTTGCTTCGATGGGGATAAAATGAAGTTAAATTACAAATTTGCCATTGCTTTTTTGCTATCAGTACTTTACTTAAATGCCGATCCTAGACCTACACAAGAGGACTTTAACGCCTGCTTTGAAAAGAACAAAAACTCAATCGTCTCAGTAAATAAACATTTTGGTGTGGCTATTACTAAAAATTTAATCGCAGTGCCAAAAAGCGAGGGAGCCCCACTTGGCGAATATGTCAAATTTGACCCATATTTACAGCTCTTTTTGGTCCGCTCTAGCAAGGAGCTAAGCCCTGTTGTGATGGCTGATGAGACCAACGAGGAGCGTATCAAAAAAAGTACTTGGGTTGGCATCTTAAATGACTCTAACAACACCGTCATGGGACATATCAAGTCTTTAGGGCAAAATTTAGGCGACTTTGATACGCTAAGCTTTGAGTACAACGCAACTGGCGAGATAAACACACCTTGTTGCAAGATGATAGGCATAGCTGTTGGAGCTGATAAATTTATACCAAATCGTTATTTAAAGCACTTTGTATCTTATGATGACGTCTATTACGGCGATATCGGCGTGAAGTTCTTGCAAAAAGAGGATAAATTTTTTGTGGGTCTTGTTGATCCTTTGGGCCGTGGCAAGATGATGATGGTCGATGATGAGCTTGTTACGATAAATGGCATCAAGCCAAAGAGCTTAAGAGAGCTAAATGAGATGGTACTTTTTGCTCCAAAGGGCGCAAAGCTTGACATCATCGTGAAGCGCGATAAACAAGAAATGCTCTTTCAAGTGCCAGTAAGCGGGGAGGTGAAATTTAACCAAAGCCTCGATATAGAAGCCCCTTCAAGCCTTGATATACCAAATTTTAACATCATGCCAAAAGAGCCACAAACAATGCTTGATGATAAGATTTTAGTGGATTATGGTATCACGGTGGATAAAGATTTAGTCGTTACCAAGGTCGAGCCAAAGTCGAATGCAGAAATTTTTGGCATCAAGACCGGTGATAAAATTTTGGGTTTTGATAAACAGAGCGTGAGTAGTCGTGAAGAGCTTTTAGAGAAGCTTGGTGAATTAAAAAATTTTACGCTTCTATTTACTAGAAATGACTTTCAGTTTTTTGCAAGAGTGCCAAAATGAGCCTACTTGAGGACTTTGTAAAATTTTTAAACGAAAATTTACCAAAGGTGTCTAGCTTTCATCCTTATTATGAGGAGGCACTTGGCGTTATGCTAAAGGCTGGAGGCAAGCACTTTAGGGCACTATTGCTTCTTGGTGTGGTGGAAAGTGTGGATAAAAGCCTCACGCAAAAGGCCATGAGAGTGGCTTTAGGGCTTGAGATGATGCACACTTATTCGCTCATTCATGATGATCTGCCGTCTATGGATAATGCAAGCCTAAGACGCGGCACTCCAACGCTTCATGTAACCTACGACGAGACAACTGCGATACTTGCAGGAGATGCGCTAAATACGCATGCTTTTTATGAAATTTCACGCGCTGATCTGAGTGCTGAAACACGTATAAAATGCGTGGAAATTTTAAGCCAAAATGCTGGCGTTAGCGGCATGGTGCTAGGTCAGGCGCTGGATTGTTTTTTTGAAAATACAGATAAAGAGGACATTAAAAGAGCAAAGGCTAAATTTGGCCTATCTGGCAAGATACTAAGCCTTGATGAGCTAGTCTTTTTACATATCCACAAAACCGCAAAGCTCATCGCCGCTAGCCTAAAAATGGGCGCTGTGATAGTAAATTTAAGCGAAACAGAGTGCGAAAAAATTTATGATATCGGCCTAAAGCTCGGCCTTGCTTTTCAGATACAAGATGACATCATCGATCTTACAAGCGACGAGGCGGCCGCTGGAAAGCCTGTGCATAACGACTTAGCTAAAAACTCATTTACAAATTTACTAGGTCTATCTGGCGCAAAAAAGAAAAAAGACGAGCTTATTGGTGAAATAGAAGAGGCACTAAATCAGATAGACGCTGGCATAGCAAAGATGATCTTAGAGCTTACAGATAAACACCTTAGATAAAAGCTAGAAATTTCTAGCTTTTTACTGCTAAAAATTTAAAAAATTTATATCACTATTTAGACATTTTGGACAAAAATGCAAGGCAAGTTTTAATCACTTTTTTGTATAATCTGACGCAATAAAAGGAGATCATATGCTAAAAAAACAAGCCAATACTATAAGATTTTTGTGCGCTGATATGGTGCAAAACGCTAACAGCGGACACCCAGGTGCTCCTATGGGTCTAGCTGATATCATGGTGGTTTTAAGCAACTTTTTAAAACACAATCCAAAAAATCCAAAATGGCTAAATAGAGACAGGCTCGTTTTTAGCGGTGGTCACGCATCAAGCTTGGTTTACAGCTTTTTACACCTAAGTGGCTATGATCTAAGCCTTGATGAGCTTAAAAATTTTCGCCAACTTGGCTCAAACACTCCAGGACACCCAGAGATTCACACTCCAGGTGTTGAGGTAGCTACTGGCCCACTTGGTCAGGGTGTGGCAAATGCAGTGGGTCTAGCCATGGCAGAAAAATACGCTGCAAACGTGCTAAACGAGCCAGATAATAAAATAATCGATCATAAAATTTACTGCCTTTGCGGCGACGGTGACCTAGAAGAGGGCATAAGCTACGAGGCATGTTCGTTGGCTGGAAATTTAAGACTAGACAACCTTGTACTCATTTATGACTCAAACAACATCACGATCGAGGGCGACACAGCGATCGCATTTAGCGAGGACGTCAAAGCTAGGTTTGAGGCGCAGGGCTGGGAGGTCGCACGTATCGATGGACACGATTATGACCAGATCGAATTTGCGTTAGAGCAGGCAAACGAGAAAGAGTCACCATATCTCATCATCGCAAACACACACATAGCACGTGGCGCAATGGAGCTTGAAGGCAGCCACCACAGCCACGGCGCCCCACTTGGCGAAGAGATCATCAAAAAGGCAAAGGCTGCAGCTGGTTTTGATCCTGAGAAGAAATTTGCCATTGACGAGGACGTGCTTTTAAGGTTTAGAGGCGCAGTTGAAAAGGGCGATCTTAAAGAAGCGATGTGGAACAAAAAGGTTGAGGCACTAAGCATTGAAGGCAAAAATTTATTAAACTCGCTTCTTAATCCAGACTTTAGTAAGATCGAATTCCCTGACTTTAGCGACAAAAAGCTAGCCACAAGAGATACAAACCATGTCATTTTAAATGAGATAGCTAAAAAACTACCTGGCTTTATCGGCGGTAGCGCTGACTTAGCTCCTTCAAATAAGACTGAGCTAAAGGGTATGGGCGACTTCCCAAATGGCAAAAATATCCACTACGGCATCAGAGAGCACGCCATGGCAGCTATCAACAACGGCATCTCAAGATACGGCCTTTTCTTGCCATTTTCAGCGACATTTTTCATCTTTAGTGACTATCTAAAGCCAAGTGCAAGGATAGCAGCACTCATGGGCATCAAACACTTTTTTGTTTTCACACACGATAGCATCGGCGTTGGCGAAGATGGTCCGACACACCAGCCTATCGAGCAGCTTAGCACATTTAGAGCGATGCCAAATTTCTACACTTTCCGCCCAGCTGATGGCAACGAAAACTCAGCTAGCTGGCAAGTGGCTCTAAATTTAAACGCTCCAAGCGCCTTTGTGCTTAGCCGTCAAGGGCTTGAGCCACTTGCAAAAGGCGAATTTGGCGAGGTTAGCAACGGCGCATATCTGCTAAGCTCGTCAAAAGATGCGAAGATCACATTTATAGCAAGCGGTAGCGAGGTCTCACTCTGTGTAAAAGCAGCTGAAATTCTTGGCGAACAAGGCATTGGTGCAAACATCGTGTCAGCTCCTTGTTTTGACCTACTTTGCGAGCAGCCAGCTGAGTATGTGGCTAGAATTTTAGATAAAAACACAACTATCATCGCAGTTGAAGCTGCAACTGGCTATGAGTGGTATAAATTTGCCGATGCAGTTTATGGCATGAATAGCTTTGGCGCTAGCGGAAAGGCTAACGAGCTATTTGATCACTTTGGATTTACTCCGCAAAAACTTGCAAATTTTGCTAGCGAACTTATATAAATTTAATCTTGGGGAGTAAAATCCCCAACTGCAATCTAAAATCAAAAAAGGCATTTTATGGAAATTTCTCACGTTATTGTTTTGGCCTTGGTGCAAGGTATAAGCGAATTTTTGCCGATATCTAGCTCGGCTCATCTTATCTTGGTGCCAAAGCTACTTGGCTGGCCAGATCAAGGTCTTGCTTTTGACGTGGCAGTGCACGTTGGTACATTAAGTGCGATACTTTTTTATTTTAAAGATACGATTTTTAAGCTACTTCGTGACTTTTTTGCCTCGATCGCACAAAGAAAGATGGTAGGCGATAGCTTGCTTGTCTGGTGTGTCGGCTTTGCTACCATTCCAGTTGGGGTCTTTGGACTTTTGTTTAACAACATTATCGAAGAATATGCAAGAAGTGGCGTTGTGATCGCTATTACTACGATCGTCTTTGGCATAGCACTTTACTTTGCGGATCTTCGCTCGACAAATAAAAGCGAATATGAAATGACCATAAAATTTGCGCTTATTATCGGCCTTGCTCAAGCTGTGGCGCTCATCCCTGGCGTCTCAAGATCAGGTGTGACGATGACAGCGGCCTTATTTTTAGGCTTTAGCCACAAGGGAAGTGCGAATTTCTCATTTTTGATGTCAATCCCAGTCATCATCCTAGCTGGCGGCCTAGAGAGCTTAAAGCTCATAAAAGACCCAAATGCTCTGCCATGGAGCGACATCGCCCTTGGTGTCATCATAAGTGCTGTTAGTGCTTATCTCTGTGTTAAGCTATTTATGGGTATCATCTCAAGAATCAGGATGCTGCCTTTTGTCATCTACCGCTTGATTTTGGGAGCATTTTTGCTTTATCTATTTTTGTGATTTTAAGTCTTTAGAAAGTAAAAGCCAAGTGTGGAGAAAATTTTCACACTTGGCAAGAATATATAACTCGAGTATCTTTCAGAAAAAATTTCAAGATAAGCTTGATAATTTAATCCTCTTTTTTATCTTTTTTAATAACATTTAACAGATCTTTTGCAGCTTGATAAGCTCTATCTCCAAATTTCTTGGCTTCTGATTTGATGTCTATTTGCTTAATGTCTTCAAATTTTTCATTGGCTTTTTTCTCAAGATTGGCGATCTCTTGTTTGATCTCTTCGATTTTATCGTTTGTATCAAAATTTAGCTTTAGCTTTTTGCTCTTGTCATTTAGCTCTTGTTTTAGGGCTTCAAATTTATTATTTGCCTCACTCATAAGCTTTGCCATGCCGTTTGACTTTAACTCTTCTATCCTTGAAATTATCTGCTCTCTTGCTTGATCGCTAATGCGTTTAAATTTTGCTAGATTTGTATCTAGCTCGCTATTTATCACATTTTCGATCTCATTTCTTGCTACACCTTCAAATTCTTTTTCAAGTTCCCTAAGCAAGGCTATAAATTCTTCATCAATATTTTTTAAGTTTAGTAGTTGTGAGTTTAGCCTAAGCTCATCTGGAGCAAATTTCGCCTCATCTTTAAGTTTTTCTATGGCTCTTAAAATGCCATCTCTTGTGCCACTTATTGCTCCACTTATCAACTCTTTTGCAAAAATATGACCCTCATCTGCTAAATTTGCCGCTGCTATGATGATGTTTTTTGAAATTTCAAGTATCCGCTCTTTGCTAAACTCTCCTCCAATTATCGCAACATAGGTCATATTTTTAGCTATCGCACCAGCTGTTTCCTCGACATCTTTTGCGCCTTCAAGAGTTGTCAAAAATGCGATTTGAGCGCTCTCTTTTAAGATACCAAGAAGCCTTGTTTCTCTAATGATCGCATTATTTAAAAGCTCTAAAATTTCCTCTTTTTCACTAAAATTTCTATCTTTTACGACCTCTTCAGCTGCTTCAAATGAAATTTTGAGCCTATTTTTTATCTCCTCACGTTTTGCTTCTATTGCACGACTTAGCTCATCTTTTTTATCAAGAAGCTCGTAAAGTGCCTTTTCCTCAGTACCGACAATGGCTTGATTTATTCCTTCCATGGCACTTTTTAGATTTTTTGCATTTATGAGATCTTCTTTGTTCATTTTGTCATAAAGTTCGTTCATTTTAGCCTTTAAAATTTCTGGCAAAGCATTTATATCTTTGTTTGCAGCATCTTGAAAGAAGTTATTGCAAAGAGCTTTTATACTTATTAATAAGCTATCGCTGCTTTTATAATCATGTAAATTTTGTTCTAAATTGTTCATATCTTTTACCTTATAAAACGTATTTTGCTTCGTGTTTTAGTGCTGAAAATATCTCTAGCCTCTCTTCTTCGCTTAAAACAAGTACGGCTAAGTCATAGCTAGCGTACTTTTTATCTTTGCTAAATTTTGAAAAGACTAGCTTAAATTCTCTATCTTTTACTATCTCTTTTACCTTTTCTTCTACATTGACATCTGCATCAAATATTATTTTGTATTCCCAATGCGTTGGGTAATCAATTTTTGCCTTTTTGTTATTTAGATCGCATATACTCGCCACTTTTTCCTCCTGTTTTACTCTCTAGCACGATGTTATCTATCTGCATGCTTTTATCTATAGCTTTTACCATATCATAAATGGTTAAAAGCCCCACGCTAACGCCAGTTAATGCCTCCATCTCAACACCTGTTTTGCCCTCTATTTTTACGCTCACATAAAGCTTAAAAGCACAAATTTCAGATAGCTCTTCGATATCACAATCTACACCTAAAATAGCTAGTGGATGGCACATCGGGATTAGCTCACTTGTCTTTTTTGCACCCATTATCGCAGCAACGACAGCTGTTTGGATGACTGGGCCTTTCTTGCCAGTATTTTCTTTTATCGCTCTAAAGGCCTCTTTGCTCATCTTGATGATCCCGCTAGCAGTTGCTACTCTTTTAGTTGGATCTTTTGGGCTTACATCGACCATTTTTGGACGATCTTTCTCATCTAAATGCGTTAGCATTATCTCTCCTTTTTTGGCGGATTATAGCCTATTTAAACAAATTTAAATTACCAATGGCTTTAAGCTAAAAATATATCAAATGTATAAAATTTAGCTTTTTACTTAAATACTAAAGATTTCTCATTGCTTAATATAATTATCTAATTTAAATAATTTTCTTAAGAAATAATTCAAATTTAAATTATTATACAAATTAGCACTAAAAATAAGTGATTCAATAGATAATAAATTTTATTAAAACTATATTAGTATTGATTAAATCATAATGTCTATATAATGTAAATAATAAAATTTAAAAAAATTTATTGATATTTTTCTTTAAAAGCTTAAAAAAATAAATTAATCGCTAATTTGCTTTTAAGAGTTAAGTATGTATAGTTTTTTTACTTATTAAATTTATGATGAAAGTGCCTTGGATTATGAGATTTCTGCTTTGTATAAGTTTGTTTTTAATAACAGCTTTTGCCCAGCAATTAGGCTGCTTTATTAATGAAAGCAACCAAAGCATCGTTTTTATAAAAGATGGGCAGATTAAAAATTTGGATCTAAAAGAGACGATTTATAAAAATCAAGAGTGCGGAAATGATGGAGAATTCTTTTATATCGCAAATTTAAATAATGAGATTATCGAGGTGGCAAATGAGAGAAATTTTTTATTTGCCATGCCAAATGTCGGCTGTAAAATTTCGCAAATTATGGCAATTAAAAATAAAATTTACGTAGCTTGCGATATGGCAAATGAGGTCAGCATAGGCGTTTTTGATAAAAATCTAAATAAACTTTTAACTAAAAATTATAAAGATGTTTATAAAATTTCAAGCCTTTTGCCAATTGATGATGAGCTATTTTTTACGAGCTTTAATGGCAAAGCATTTTTGCTTGATAAAGAGCTTAATTTAAAAGAGAAAAAGCGTATTGGTTTTGCTCCACTTAGTGCCTGTAAATTTAAGGGGAATGATATTTTGCTTGGCTTTAGAGATGGAGAAATTTTAGATTTTAAAACTGGAATCAAAAAGCAAGTTTTAAAATCTAAAATTTCAGCTCTTGCGTGTATGGAGGATGAAATTTTTATAGGCGATGGGGATGGAGTAGTCTATAAATTTGACAAAGATCTTAAGTTAAAAGGACAAAAGGCTCTTTTTGGCAATGAGATAAAAAGAATTTTTATAGATAAAGGCGTCCTAAATGGCGTAAATTTAGACAATGAGATAAAGAGTTTAGAGATAAATTCATTTTAAAAAGGAGAGTAAATGCAAAAGTTATTTTGTGTCGCAAGTGCTGCGTTGCTTGGGCTATCTTTAACTACTGCTTGTGCTGCTAGTAGTGACCTTGAAAAAGTCATGAAAGAGCGTGGGCTAAGCGAAAAAGATGTCCTTGCAGCTGCTAAAACTTATCAGCCTAGCGGTAAAAAAGATGATTTCATCGTCTTTTCATCTGGCGGGCAAAGCGGTCAAGTGCTAGTTTATGGCGTTCCGTCGATGAGAATTTATAAATACATCGGCGTTTTCACACCAGAGCCTTGGCAAGGATATGGCTATGACAATGAGTCAAAAGCTGTTTTGAAACAAGGCAACATCAGGGGTAAAGAGATAACATGGGGCGATACACACCACCCAAATTTCACTGAGAAAAATGGTGAGTATGTTGGTGATTATCTATTTATCAACGATAAGGCTAACCCAAGAATCGCAGTTATAAATTTGCATGACTTTGAGACAACTCAAATCGTTGTAAACCCTATCATGAAGAGTGAGCACGGCGGTAGCTTCATCACTCCAAATAGCGAGTATGTTATCGAAGCTAGCCAATATGCAGCTCCACTTGATAACAACTATCACTCAATAGACGACTATGAAGCAGTCTATAGAGGCGCTGTAACATTTTGGAAATTTGACTATCCAAAAGGTAAGATCGATGAGAAAGAGTCATTTTCTCTTGAGCTTCCTCCATACTGGCAAGATCTAAGTGATGCTGGTAAAGGCGAAAGCTACGGCTGGGGCTTTACAAACTCAATAAATACTGAGATGTATACTGGCGGTATCGAAAAAGGTCTTCCTCCATTTGAAGCAGGTGCAAGTAGAAATGACACTGACTTCTTGCACGTTTATAACTGGAAAATTTTAGAAAAACTTGTTCAAGACAAGAAAAACTATAAAGTTATAAATGGCCACAAGGTAGTTACAATAGACGCTGCTGTAAAAGCAGGTGCGTTATTTTTGATCCCAGAGTCAAAGAGCCCACATGGTTGTGACGTAAGCCCAGACGGTAGATATATCATTATTGGCGGTAAGCTTGATACTCACGCATCAGTTTATGACTTTAGAAAGATCAAAGAGCTAATCGATAAAAAAGAGTATGCTGGCACTGACCCATACGGAATTCCTATCTTAGATAGAGAAAAGTCAATGCACGGACAAGTCGAACTTGGCCTTGGACCACTGCATACATCATTTGACTCACAAGATGGCGTACTTTATACATCACTTTACGTTGATAGTCAAATCGTAAAATGGGACTATAAAAATTTAAAAGTGCTTGATAAGATAAATGTTCACTACAATATCGGCCACCTTGATACAATGGAAGGCAAATCAGCAAAACCAGTTGGTAAATATGCAATCGCTCTTGATAAACTTTCAATCGATCGCTTTAGCCCAGTTGGCCCACTTCATCCACAAAACCACCAGCTAATAGACATCACTGGTGCAAAAATGGATCTAATCTATGATATGCCAATACCACTTGGCGAGCCACACGATGTTGTGTCAATAGCTGCTAGCAAACTAAGCCCAGCGCTTACTTACAATATGGGCACAAACTCAAGAACAGGCGAGGCTAGCCCATATGCAACTCTAGCTGGTCAAGAAAGAGTTGAAAGAAACGGAAAAAATGTAACTGTCTATGCGACAATGATCAGAAGCCACATCAACCCAGAGCACATCGAGGTAAATAAAGGTGATAACGTAACAATTCACTTAACAAACCTAGAGCGCGCTCAAGATGAGACTCACGGATTTGGCATCGACCTTTACAACATTCACGCTTCACTTGAACCTGGCAAAACTGCTTCAGTAAATTTCGTAGCTGATATGGAAGGTGTCTTCCCATACTACTGCACCGAGTTTTGTTCAGCGCTTCACCTAGAGATGATGGGTTATTTACTTGTTAAAGATCCAAGTAAAAAATATGAATCTGCAAAAAATAACAAGCTAAAAACTCTAAGCCCAGAAGCTTTAAAAGCTGAATACGACAAAGTAATCGCAACTAATAAGGCAACTGACGATGTTATCCAAGAGGTTGTTAAATACCTAAAAGAGAAACATTATGAGAAATATCCAAAAGTAAAAGCTTTGGTTGATGACGCACTTGATCAATACGGCCACATCAAAGAGGTAAAAGCTAAAGCTGACGAAGCTTACAAAAAAGGCGACGTAAACGGCGCTATCCTTTGGGAGTACCAAGTATGGCAATACATGGTAAAAACAGCTGATGTTGGCTTAAGAGCCAAAAATAACCTAGCTAAAGAGATCGCAACTCCGATGAGTCCAGCTGCTGCAAAAGGTGAAGAGGCTTATCTAAAAGGTGGTTGTAATGGTTGCCACGTTATTGGTCAAGTAAGCTCAGGTCCAGACCTAACTGGTGTTTTACTAAGACATGAAAACGGCGAAAAATGGGTAGCAGAATTTATCAAAGATCCTGCTAAGTTCTATAATGATGACTACATTAAATCAATGATTGATTACTTTAATCTTAGAATGCCAAATCAGCATATGAGCGATGAAGAGATCAAAAATATCATCGAATACCTAAAATGGGTAGATGAAAACGCTGGTATGTAGTTTTTAAAGGGGCGTTTTGCCCCTTTTTAAATTTTAAAATTTTATTTTTAGCAGATGAAATTTTAAAATTTAAAGGAGAGATCATGAGTAAATATAAAATTTATACCATTGTTGCACTTGTCTTAATGACTGTTTGTTTTACTTTGCCTGTTCTTGGTTGGCACGGAGCAAAAGAGCGTATAGCTGATGGTGATGAACTACCATCTTATACTTACGGTATCTATAATCTTTATAGCTCATTTCAGTATAAAAATCACCTTTTATCAAAAGATGTAGCAAGCGATCTTCATAAGATGATCGAACAAAAAGCAGAGATTGGTACACCATCTTTTCCTATCTGGTACGTCTCTCTTGAAGCTCCAAATTATCCAAAATCAGCCTTTCCTGATGGAATTCCTGTATATTTTCACGTAGATGGATATAGTGGTGACGTGCATGAGATGAATACGATAAATCACTACATTGGTATGTATCCTATGGAGCATGGCGGAAATTTAGAGCGAGCGATAGCACCTTATTATTTGCTTATTTCAACGCTTTGTATGCTTGCATTTTTGTATTACAACGGCAAATTTAACTCACTTCTTATGGTTCCAACGATTATCGCGCCTGTGCTATTTATGAGCGCATTTGCAGGATGGCTTTATTGGTATGGACACAATATGCAAGAGTGGGGCGCATTTAAGATTAAACCATTTATGCCAACAGTTTTAGGCGATGGTAGCGTTGCGCAATTTACAACGCACTCTTATCCAAGTATCGGATTTTGGGTTATGGTTGCTATGAGTGTATTTTGCATACTTGCAGTATTTTCAAAGAAAAAAGAGCTAAATGCGTAAAATTTTTATTTTCGCCCTCGCTTTCTTGCCTATTTTTAGCTCTGCAAATATCCTTCAAGATGCAATAAATAACGCTAGCCCTGGCGATGTTATAAAGCTAGGGGACGGCATCTATGAAGGAAGCATAACTATAAATAAGCCGCTTAGTATAGTTGGTGAGGGCAAAAATGCTCACATAAAAGGAAATGGTAAAGGCACGGTTGTAAAGATTATTGCCTCAAATGTTACGCTTAGAAATTTAAAGATAAGCGGTAGCGGAAATGACCTTGGTGAGCTAGATGCTGGCATTGGCTGTGATAAAGCAAACAATGTCTTGATTACGCAAAATGACTTGAGTGATGTGCTTTTTGGGGTTGATTTTAAAGAGTGTAGTAGCTCAAAGATCACTGAAAATAACATCACTTCTAAAAAGGGAGCCAGTCTTGGCTTTAGAGGTGATGCCGTTAGACTCTGGTATAGTCATGAAAATTTAATCGAAGGCAATTATATTTATGATAGCCGTGATATGGTTGCATGGTATGCAAGTCACAATAAATTTTTAAAAAATAAAGCGATTCGCGGTAGATACTCGCTTCACTTTATGTATGCAAATCAAAATTTAGTCGAAAACAATGATTTTATCGGCAATGCAGTCGGAATGTTTTTTATGTATTCGGCTGGCTCAAATATAAAAAATAATCTTGTTATGGATAGTGACGGCGCTTTTGGTATTGGTATTGGTCTAAAAGATGTTTCAAATTTTACTATCGAAAATAATACACTTATCTATAATGCGAGAGGAATTTTGCTTGATAACTCGCCGTTTCAGCCAGGCTCAACGATAAATTTCTTAGGCAATAAAATTTTACACAACGTAGTCGGCGTATATTTTCACGCTACTCAGGGGACAAGCATATTTGAAAATAATGATTTTATAGGCAATATGGATATCGTTGCAAACGATACTCCAGGTGATAAAATGGCATTAAATCGGTGGAGTAAAAATTATTATGATGAGTATGAGAGCTTTGATAGAGATAAAGATGGCTATGGTGATACGCCGTTTATACACCTATCATATGCCGATCAGCTTTGGCAGTACTATCCGAATTTGCAGTTTTTCTATGGCTCAAGTGTCTTTAGTATCTTAAATTTTTTAGCCAAACTTGCGCCATTTTCTGAGCCAGTAAAGCTACTTGAAGATAGCACGCCAAGGATAAAACCACTTGATGCTTCAAATTTTAACGCGTTAAAGGCAAAGCGTGGATAGAAGAAAATTTATAATCTTAGGCTCAGTCGCAGCTGTCACAGGATATGGCATAGGTAAAATTTTGCCAAAAAGTAGCGGCGATAAACTCTATCTTAGACCACCAGGTGCGGTTGATGACTTTGATGATCTTTGTGTCAAATGTGGTCAGTGTGTGCAGGTATGCCCTTATCACAGTATAAGTTTGCTTGATATAAAAGATGGATATTCAAATGGTACAGCATACATCGATCCTAAAAAGAGAGGTTGCTATTTATGTGATCTTTTCCCATGTGTGCTCGCCTGTCCAAGTGGTGCGTTAGATCATGCTACAAAAGTTGTTGATGATGTGAAAATGGGCGTTGCTGTCTTGAGTAATGCAAATGCCTGTATGTGCCTAAAAAGAGAAAAACTAAGCGAAGATGGCGTTGAAGATTTGCTTGTCCGCAAAGTTTATAACGATAGAGAAGAGGCAGAAAAAGATAAGATAAAAGGCAAAATCGGTCAAATTTGTGACCTTTGTGTCAGTATTTGCCCAGTTGGCGATAGTGCAATAGTAATGAGCGAAGCAAATTTACCGCTCATAAAGCATGGCTGTGTTGGGTGTGGGGTGTGTGCTGAGGTTTGCCCTGTAAAAATTATAAATATAGCCCCAAAAATGAGTTATGATGAAATTTATAAGGAGAAAGAATGAGATTAATAATGTCCTTAGTGGCTGCTGCTTTGCTATTTGTCGGCTGTGAAAAGAGCGATGACAAAGCGCAAAAAGCAGCTAGCGAGCAACCAATAAATGTAGCTACTAGTGCTAGCATAAAGGTTGAAAAAAAAGAAAATAACCAAAGCACAAATAAACAAAATGACTTCATAAAATACGATATGCACGGCGAAAAGAGCGTAAAATTTGGACTTGAAGATAATAACGTAAGCCGTCAAATCGGTGCTTTAGCAATGGTAAGAACCCCTCTTCAAACTATAAATTTAAGACTTATAAAGGGCAGACTTAGTAAAAATTTCATTACAAAATGCTCAGCTTGTCACGATGATTACGCAAATGGCATCATCGGGCCATCACTTTTAACAAAAAGTGAAAATGAAATTTATACAATGATAAATGCTTATAAAAATAAAGAAAAAGTCAATGTTTTAATGCGAGACCTTGTTAAAAAAATGGATGATAGTGAAATCAGAAATTTAGCTAAAGAAATCAGTGATTTTAATACACAATTTAGGAGCAAATAATGAAAGTAGGAAAGATTATAACCATTATTTTAGCAGTAGCAATTTGCGGTATCATGGTGTTTATGTTAAGCCAGACTCCGCCTAAAAAGGAAAAAGTAGCAACTAATGTTCAGCCAAAAGTAGAGCAAAATTTTACAAAAGAGCAGCCAAAGTCTAGTGAAGAATTTGCCAGCGAAGATGAGCTAAAAAAGGTAAAAGAGCTAAGTCTAAGTGTGGCTAAAGTGCACAATGAAGGCGTTAGCAAGCAGTATCTAACAACTTGTGCTCCGTGTCATGGTGCAAATGCAAAAGGTGTCGTAGCTCCCGATATAACACACCTAAGTAAAGAAGAGTTACTTAAAAAGCTGGCTGATTATAAAGCTGGTAAGGTACAAAACTCACTTATGAAGGGGCTACTTACAAATGTTAGTGATAGCGAGCTTGAAAGCCTTGCAGATGAAATTTCTAAATTTAAAAAGTAAAAATGGACAAATATAACACTCGTGCGACGATTAGAAATGTAAGCTTTCTAAGCACGTTAATCACAACCACAAAAGATGGTAAGAAGCGTCCTAGTATACGTTTTTGGCGCATTTTTACCATTATTTTAGTCCATCTTTTATTTGTGCTTTCATATAGGGTTGATATACAAATTTTAGAAGGCGACATCAGTGCCTCAAGGATATTTGGTTTTCACTTGGCAGATGCTTTTATGAGCCTGCAAGTCTTTTTGGCGACACATGAAATCCATGTAAATTTAATAATTGGCTCACTTAGTATCTTGGCGTTTTATATTATTTTTGGCGGTAGAGGCTTTTGCTCTTGGATCTGTCCTTATTCATTAATAAGCGAAATAGCTGAGAAGATCCATGAAAATTTGCGTGCTAAAAAGATAGTAAAACCACGAGTTTTTGACACAAAGTGGCGATATGTTTTCACCATTTTATTTTTAACTCTTAGCTTTGCTAGTGCAAGCCTTACATTTGAAATTTTTAATGTTGTTGGGATTTTTTCAAGATTTATTATCTATGGCTATTTTCATGCTATTTGGTTCGTTGTGGCTATGCTTATGGTTGAAATTTTCTTCTCACGTAGAGCTTGGTGTAGGTATGTCTGTCCTATCGGAGCGACTTACTCAGTGCTAGCTAAACCAAATGCCATAAAAGTTAGCTGGGATAAAGAGAAGTGCGATCATTGTTTGGTTTGTACCGATGTTTGTCTAGTGCCTCACGTGCTTTTTATGACAAAAAAGGGAGCAAAGCTTGACGAGAGCAAAAATATCTTTAGGATAGCTGGTGCTGATTGTACGCTTTGTGGTAGGTGTATTGATGTGTGTCATCAAGATGCACTAAAATTTGACAACGGCTTTAAAAAACTCATATAAGGAAAATTTTTGATAGATATAAAAGAAGTAACTAAAATTTTTGGCTCGCAAAGGATACTTGACAATGTTAGCCTAAATGTAAAATCTGGTGAAAAAATAGCAATACTTGGACAAAATGGAGCTGGCAAAAGCTCGCTCATGCGTATCATTTTAGGAGAATTTATCCCAAATAGCGGAAGTATCGCGATAAATGGCGTAAATACCCTAAAAGATAGAAAAGGGGCTTTGAAATTTATCTCATTTGTGCCACAAACTCCACCACCGCTTAAATTTAATCTACGTGAGCTTTGTGAGTTTGTTTATAAAAGCTCAAATATAAAATTTGAAGAGATTGAGAAATTTAGCAAGCTTTTAGAGCTTGATCTACATGCAAATTTAAATAAGCCATTTTATAAGCTCTCTGGCGGAATGAAACAAAAGATGCTAATAGCTATCGCATTTGCTAAGGATAGTGAAATTTTGATGTTTGATGAGCCAACGGCAAATCTTGACGTGAAAGCAAGGCTTTCTTTTAAAAATTTACTTGATAACTTCACGCAAAACAAAACACTTGTTTTTATTTCACACCGTATCGATGAGATAGCAAATTTATTAGATAGATGCGTCTATATGGATCTTGGTAAGATCATCAAAGAAGAAAATTTAAGGAGCAAGAGTGAATAATCTTTTTTTAATAGCAAAGCTTGATGTAAAAGAGTCTTTTCGCTCAAGATGGTTTGTGATATATGCTGCGCTTTTTTCTGCTTTGATGATAGGGTTTTTATTTAGTGGCGTGACTGACTCACGTGTGCTCGGCTTTTCTGGGCTTACTAGAGCACTGCTTTTGTTTATTCAAATTTGTGTCATCATTGTGCCTATTTTTATTCTCATCTCAACCGTAAGAAGCATAAATCAAGATAGAGATACAAATTTGCTTGAATACATCCTTAGCTTCCCACTAAGCCTTAGAGAGTATTACTTTGGTAAGGCACTGGGTCGTACATTTGTTGTTTTTGTACCACTTTTGTTTGCTCTTTTGCTTTGTGTTATTGTTGGTTTTATAAAAGGTGTTGCGATACCTTGGGGTGTATTAACACTTTATTTTGGGCTACTTTTTAGCTTAAGCATCATTTTTTTATCGCTTGGATTTTTTATCTCAAGCGTGATTAAAAATCAAGAGACAGGCCAAGGCGTGGCGTTTTTACTTTGGCTTATAATGCTTGCGTTCATTGATCTAGCATTAATTGGACTTCTTATGCGAAGCTCGGTTGATGAGTACGTTATTTACGCTATTGCTATACTAAATCCGATAGAACTTTTCAGGATAGCAGCACTTAGTCTTTTTGATCCAAATTTAGCAGTTATCGGTACTGCGTCTTATTTTATTTTAAGCACCTTTCCAAAAGCGACATTTGTAGCTTATGCGATTATCTATCCGCTCTTATTAGGCATTATTTTGCTAGTTTGTGGCTATTTTGCCTTTAGTAAAAAAGATTTGGTTTGAGATTGTTTTTTGTTAAAGAAAAGTTGGTTTTAAATTTAGACGAAACTTGTATTATTCCACTTGTCCAACAAGAAACCTCCTTTTTGTAATAGCTCCCTTTCCCCCAAAGGGAGCTAACTTCTTCCAAGGAAATTTATGAAAAAATCCATTTTATTTTTAGCATTTGCATTTCTATCTTTGAATGCAAACTGGGATATAAATATGCAAGAGTGTATTAATAAAAGTAACGCTAAAGCTTGCGAGAGCTTTACAAAAAAGCTTTCAAATGAGTGTGAAAATAAAGATAAAATTTCTTGCTTTATCTATGCAGATATGCTAGGACGCGGCCTTGGCGTAGAAAAAGATACGCAAAAATCTTTTGAGATATTTAAATCGCTTTGTGATGACGGTAGTAGTGAGGCTTGCTATGAGCTAGCGACAAAGTATCTTCAAGGAAATGGCACTGAGCAAAGCTTTGATCTTTCTGCAAATGCTCTTGATAAAGCCTGCAAGATGGGTAGCAAGCGAGCTTGCAACGTATTAGAGCTTGTGCCTAAAAATTAGCTATTTTAATTTTGTACTTGCACTAATTAAAAGAAATTTCTTAAATATAGCTTCTTTAAAGTTAAATTTACTTTAGTATTACTTGGAATTTCTTTTTTATTAACTAAAAATTTTATTAAAATTTATGCTTAAATAATACTATTTCATCGTCCTAAATGGACCCTCCTTTTTGTAACTGATAAGTCTTTGCTTCCCCCTTTTCTGGCTTTTCGTATACACAAAGAGGAGTTGTTTATTCTTTTGAAAATCAAATCTATTTATTTTTTTTAATTTACATTCTATAAAAATTTTTCTTTTTTAAATTATAATTGATAATAGTTTTAAATATTATCAAAGTAAATTTTATATAAGATTGCGAGCCGTTATCAAAACCTACTATTAAAAGGCTTTAAAACAAAGTGAAATTTCTAAATCAAAAATTTTTTTATAAATTGCACACCTATTTATCTCTTTTATTTTTCATTCCACTTGTAGTAGTTTGTTTTAGCGGTGCGATCCTCGTTTATAAAGATGAGCTAAACAGCCTTCTTGCTCCAAATGTCATAAATATAAATTAAACAAAGAAAAGTTAAGCAAAAGGATCAGCTTTGATGAGCAAAGAGAGATCATCGCAAGCGAGCTTGGCGGCTACGAGATGGTCGGCATCAACATCGATGCAAACCTTAAAAAATGCGACAAAATTTGGTTAATCGAGCACAATGATAGTCAAAAAGAGTGGAGATTTATCTATTTTGACGCTTTTAGCGGTAAGATAAAGAGCGAGCTACTCGCACATGATGAGGGATTTTTTGGAGTTTTAACAAAGCTTCATGAGTCGCTATTTCTAGGAAAGAGCGGTCACGTTATCCTTACTTTAACCGCTATTTTCACGTTTTTTATCTGCATAAGTGGTTTTGTGATTTATAGAAAATTTTGGCTGACACTACTTAGGCTTCGTGTAAATAGGCTAAATGTTTTTATGAGCGACATTCATAAAATGATAGGAATTTTTTCTACGCCTATTTTACTACTCATTTGCATAAGTGGTGTTTGGTGGGAATTTCAAATGGCACGCATGCCAGAGTTTAAAAATGACTTCGTTATAGATGCAAAAATTTATAACAAAAGCCTATCTCTTGACGAGCTGGTGACCCGCTCAAAAAATGATCTTGCTGGCTTTGAGCCACACTTCATCTCACTGCCTTTTATGCAAGGAGCAAACATACGCCTTTTTGGCTATGTAAAAGATCAAAATTTCTTGCATAACGAATATTCAAGCATATTAACTTACGATAAAAATAGCGGCGAATTAGTAAGCATTTTGGACATAAAAAATGCAAATCTAAGCGAAGAAATTCTCTCAGCATTTAGAAAATCGCACTTTGGTAACTACAACCAAATCACAAAATTTATCTGGTTTTAGTCGGCATTTCACCGCTTATTTTGAGCATTTCAGGGCTTTATTTGTGGATTAAAAGAAATTTTAAAAGGAGAAAAAATGAAAAAAATTTTAATTAGTTTGGTTGCATTAAATTTGATGCAACCTCAAATTTTTGCTAGCCAAAGCGATAAAATTTTAGAAGTAATTGATGTCGTAGAAAGCGAGCGAAGAGACGATGCGAACTACTTTGCAAAAGAGCTTGTAAAGAGTACAACTAGGCCAAATTTGACCTCTCGTCAAACGCCCCAGTCGCTAACTGTGCTAACAGAGGCTAGGCTAAAAGATCAAGGCATCAAGGACTATCAAGTGCTTCTTAGAAATATCCCAGGCGTCACGCTAAACAAATGGGACGAGCGCGTATATCCAACAGCTCGTGGCTTTGCGATAGATTATTACTTGCTTGATTCGATGCCTAGCTTTGGTGGCTTTAGCCTTGGTGCAAACGATATGAGCTTGCTACCTTATGAAAGAGTTGAGGTGGTAAAGGGAGCAAATGGCCTATTTGCAGGTGCTGGCAACCCAGCTGCTAGCTTAAATTTCATAAGAAAAAGGGCGGACTCAAAGGAGCTAAAAGGGAATTTTGGTGTAAGTGCTGGCTCATACGATAGATATGGCGTAAATGGTGATGTACAAACGCCGGTAAATGAGAGCGGAAGCGTCAGAGCGAGGCTTTCATTTATGCATGAGAAGTCGCACTCTTATATGGATTATTACAACCGCAAAAATAGCGCAATTTATGGCGTCGTAGATAGCGATATAGGCGATAGCTCATGGCTTAGTCTTGGTGCGTTTTATCAAGAGCTAAAACGTCACGGCATTAGATGGGGCGGTATGCCAGCATTTTACACAGATGGCTCTAGGACAAATTTTGGCAAAAGTGAAATTTTCTCTCAGCCTTGGACAAGGTGGGATATAAAGACACTTGATTTTTACGCTGATTTTAAGCACTACTTTGAAAATGAAGCCAGCCTAAATCTCTCCTACTCCTTCCGCCGCGCAAATACGGATACTAATTTGCTCTACTACGGCGGCAAGGTAAATTTAGACGACACAGGCGATATCGGCGGACTTAGCGCCTACGCAAACAAACGCGAAGAAAATATTCACAACGTAGACGCATACGTAAACCTACCTTACGAAGCGTTTAGCTTGCCTCACGAGGCAGTTTTCGGCGCGATGTATAACAACTACCAAAACAGCTCCGATAAAGTAAGTAGCTACTGGCTGCAAAAGACCACGCCAGCTGGGCTTGCTTATACAGCTAGAAGCAGGATAGACTTTAAAAATTTACACCTTGATGATCCAAAATTCCCTTACGAAGATCAAAACAATAAAGACAAAACGATACAAAAGGCGTTTTACGCAGCAAATAAACTATCAATCACCGATGAGCTTAAATTTTTGCTAGGTGCCAGGGTGAGCTACTACAAATACGAGATAGAGGGCGGCAAAGACAATAGAAATTTCACAAATGAGATCACACCATATCTTGGCATCACTTACGACATCGGAGCAAACCATACTCTATATGCTAGCTACACGAGTATATTTAAGCCTCAAAACGCAAAGGATGCAAATGACAAGTATCTTGATCCGATCCAAGGCAAGGACTATGAAGTGGGTATCAAAGGCGAGTATTTTGACGGGGCGCTTCAAGCAAGTCTTGGCGTCTTTAAGATCGTGCAAGACAAGCTTGGCATAAAGACTGGCATGAAAAATCCAGCGACAAATGCCGACATATATGAAGCTGGCAAAGGCGTCACAAGCAAGGGTGTCGAGCTAGATCTAAATGGCGAGATCACTAAAAATTTAAGCCTAAGCTTTGGCGCAACGCACTTTAACGCAAAAGATGCTAATGGCGAGAAATACGCCACCGACTCATCAAGAAGCACGGCAAATTTATTTGCAAAGTATGAATTTAGAGACTTTAGAGTAGGGGCTGGAGCTATGTATAAGAGTAAAATTTACAAAGACGCAGATAAAATCACACAAAAAGGCTACACTTTGGCTAATTTAATGCTTGGTTATAAATTTGCTAAAAACTTTGACGTGCAGCTGAATATCGACAATCTATTTAATAAAAAATACTACGAGGGCATCGGCAAAAACATGATGGTTTATGGCGATCCACGCACCTTTAATCTCAGTTTTAACTATAAGTTTTAGCTAAATTTACTCTAACGCGCCAGCTAAATTTCTAGTTGGCGCCATTCATTTTTTGCATAGTAGGTGTATAATTTCAAAAAACTAAGGAATTTGCATTGCTTAAAGTGGAAGTGATCTATAAATTTTGCCTTGTTTGCGCTCTTGCGCTTGGGATATGTCTGCTTGCATTTACTGGGCTAAATTTCGCCATGGGTGATTATAATGAGTGGATGATGAGCGCGCACAAATTTGCAGGAGCTTTGATCGTTTGTGCTGTGATCTTGCACCTTTTTAACCGCAGAAGAAAGCTAGTAAAGCTCGTAAATGAGATGATCGACGTCACCACGCACCGCAAAAACCCGACCATTTGCAACATGGACCGCATCATAGCCTCGCTTGAGCCTTACAGCATCAGTGAAATTTCACGCATGCTTGGCTTTGATGAGGTCCAGTTTTGCAATAGCTTGCGAGAAAATGATGTTAAATTTAATGACGCTAGCCAGAGCTTACGTCAGATCGCACGGCTAAATGATGAGAAGATATTTTTTGTTCTCGTGCTTATCGTCGAGGCTAAATTTGGCAAGAGATTTTGCGGTGCGGTAAGTTGCAATGTCGGAAGAAAATTTTAGTGCTCGCTATGCGGCTGCCACCTCTGCTCCTCAAGGTCGATGTGATATAAAAACGTCCTAATGACCTCTTCGTCGATCTTTGGGTCTTTGTTTAGCTCACAAAGCGCCTTTCTTTGCTCCTCTAAAATTTTAAAATACCTCTGTCTTGTCTCGTCGCTGATCTCAAATTTTTTACTCTCAAGCTCGAAATTCCAAACCTCTTCAAACTTTTAAAATAAAAAATTCTCATCGCCCACAAATTTCTCTTTTTTAAATTTAAGCGAAGCCTCGGCAAGCGCCTTTTTGATCTTGATCCTTGCAAGCTCATTTGGCATATGGTCGTTAAAGTCTGGAAATTTCACACTTTTTATGAGTAGTGGCAAGCTTAAGCCCTGAACTACGAGCGTTAGCAAGATCACTACGAAGGTGATAAACAAGATAAGGTCTCTGTGCGGAAAGGGCTCGCTACCGGCCATGGCAGGGATAGAAAGTGCCGCAGCTAGCGAGACTACGCCCCTCATGCCAGCCCAGCCAACGATAAACGGCGTCGCTTTACCTGGATTGCGATCGTCCGCCACGCTGATAAAACGCTTCATAAACATCGTGATATAAACGGCTCCGTATGATGCCAAAAGCCTAATGACGATGAGCACGGCAGTGACCAAAACGCCGTAAAAGATCGCCTCAAAGAGCGAGACACCACTACGCTTTAGCCCTGCTAAAATTTCAGGCAGATCAAGGCCGATCAAGGTAAAAGCAAGGCCGTTTAGCAAGAAAATGAAGTTGCTCCAAACGGGCACCGCGTGGATCCTTGTTGAAGCGGTGAAAATTTCATTTCTTTTAGTTGAGAGATAAAGTCCGCCACAAACCACCGCCAAAACGCCGCTAGCACCTAGCTCCTCAGCCAAGATATACATGATATAAGGCGTCGTGATCGTCATTATCGTGTCGCTGTTTTCGTCAGTTGGCAAAATTTTATGTAAAAAATAAGCCACAAACGCCACCACAAGACCTGCCAAAATGCCACCAGCCACCATCCATAAAAAGGTTGTTGCCGCCTTGTACCAGACAAACTGCCCAGTCGTCACTGCAACTGCGGCGAAGCGAAAGATGATGAGCGAGGAGGCGTCATTTAAAAGGCTCTCGCCTTCTAAAATAGCGCTGATCCTGCGTGGGGCTTTGACAAATTTAAGGATAGCTGCCGTGCTCACCGCATCTGGTGGCGAGACGATGGCTCCTAGCATGAAGCCAAGGGCGAGCGAGAAGCCGGGGATCACTAAATTTGCTATCAAAGCAACCGCTGCTGCGCTTATGAAAACCACGATAAAGGCGAAACTGCCAATCACTCGGCGCCATCTATAGAGCTCTTTTAGCGAGTTTGCCCACGCAGCCTCATAAAGAAGTGGCGGCAAAAATATGATGAAAATAAGCTCGGGATCGATCTTAATGCTTGGCAAATTTGGTACAAAGCTAATGGCAAGCCCACCAAGGACCAAAAGCACAGGATAGGCGACGTTTAGGCGGTTTGAGACCATCACTAAAGCGATGATGATAGCTAGCAGTGCAAAAAATAGCAGTAAATGCTCGATCATTTTTGTCCTTTTGGGGTTTTATAAATTTGTATTAAATTTAGGAGATTTTAGCACTTTAGGTTTAAAATATTTGTCTGTTTAGTTTTACTTATTTTAAAAATTTAATATATTTTTGACTTTTTTTTGATAATATACAAATAAATTAATTCATATTTTTACCACTATAATTATTTTAGACATTTAAAAGTCTTAAAGTTCTTTATATAATTCAATTAATTTTTATCTAAAGGAGCAAAAAATGAAAGCGATGGATGTGGCAGCACATGTAATTAATAGGTGCATTGAAACAGGGCGTCCTATAACAAATTTAAAGCTCCAAAAAATACTATATTTCTTGGATATGACTTTCCTTGTTCAGACCGAGGAAAGACTAATAGATGATAATTTTGAAGCTTGGCAATATGGTCCAGTTATTCCGGCAGTTTATAAAAATTTTTCCATGTTGGCAGCTAGCCCAATAATAATTAAGCAGGAATTCCAAGAAAATTTCCCTGATGACTATCTAGATAGGTTAAATAATAAAATAGATAGTCTTGCTGATACCCCAGCGTGGGATTTGGTAGAAAAGAGCCATAAAAAGGATACGCCGTGGTATAAAACTTTTTATAATAAAAGTTGCAACAAGGAAATATCAAGAGAATTAATGAATGATTTTGCTAAAGAAATAAAAAATAATAAAAAATGAAACTAAATGATCCATATAGCTGGGAAGGGAAATTAGACCCCAGTATTAATAGAGATAGTGACAATAAGTTATACGAGATATTAAATAATTTATGTCGTACAGAAGAAGCACCAAACGACAATCTTGTAAGTGAATTAAGAGAAATATATAAAGATAATTTTAGACATAGCTACTCATCTATTAATGCTTCTTTGATAAGTATATCGAAGGGCGATATAACCAAGATAACTATAATTGCGAATAAGCTATTAGAGATTTATAAAGAGGTAGAAAAGAGTTTAAAAGCAAGTGACAAAAATGAAGAAGAATTTTTAAGGCATTTGTTCAAATTATATGATCATATAAATTTAGAGGCAGTTCAACTTCAATTTATGACAAGCACAAGCGAGCAAATAAGAAAAACAGAAAGCAATATTCAAAATACTGAGAATAAAATAAACGAACAATCCGAGGAAGTAAACAAAACAAAAGAAAGCATTCAAATAACAAAAAATGAAATAGAACAAGTAAAGAATGTTATAGAGAAAACACAGGCAAATTATATTGCTATTTTAGGTATATTTGCTTCTATTATAATAGCTTTTGTTGCAAATATGTCTTTCTCTGCTTCTGTTTTGCAAAATATAGACAAGCCCAATACTCTCAAACTTGTAGCAATTATATGTTTCTTAGGTATTTTTATAGTCAATATATTAAATTTGCTTTTTAACTTTATTAGAGAAATACATTTTGGTAAAAGAGAAAATAATGGATGTTGCTCAAAACTTTGGCTTTTTAATGTAATTATAATTTTTATTGCTACAATGTGCCTTATTAAGTCTTTAGAGTACGATAAAAAGTATTCACCAAAAAAAGATAATAACTCTACTATTAATTTTAATATCACCGCTCCTCGCTCTTAAAACATTAGCAATTGTATTATTTTAATTCATATTGTAAATAATAGAATAGAAATGGTATCAATTATATTTTAAAATTGGTTAGTAAAGGTTGATGTTTATAAAAGATTATAATTGCTTATAAATAATGGCGGGCAGAGAGAGATTCGAACTCTCGGTGAGTTGCCCCACACACGCGTTCCAGGCGTGCTCCTTAAACCGCTCGGACATCTACCCATGAAGAAGTGGAATTATATCTTTATTTGCTTAATGCTTGGCTTTTAGAGCTTTAGTCCCAAGATAACGACATCTTTGTGCTCGCCATCCATCAGGCAAACGCCAGGCAGTTCGCCCCATTTTTCAAAGCCAAATTTCAAAAACAGCCCAAGGCTTGCTTTGTTTTTGCTAAAGATTAGTGCGATGATGTTTTTTAAATTTAGCTCTCTAGCTTCATTTAGGCTGTGGGCTAAAAGCTGTTTGCCGATGCCCCATTTAAGAGCCTTTTTAGCGACATAGATGCTTATCTCTACGCTTATATCGTAAGCGATTTTTGGATTAAAGTCACTCAGTGAGCAGTAGCCTAAAATTTCATCATTTTCTTTGTAGATAAAGATAGGGCGCGAGCTGCCGTGGGCGTTAAACCAAGGCTCTCGCTCCTTTGTGCTAACTGGCTGCATATCAGCAGTCGCACTTCTATCTAAAATGTAGTCATTGTAAATTTGCGTGATTGCTTCAAGGTCGCTTAAATTTGCTCGCTCGATCAAGCCTAGCTTCTTTTAGCTACTTGATAGATCGGCTCAAGCTTTGCTGCGATCTCTTTTAGATCTTTTATCCTACTCTCGTTTGATGGGTGTGTGCTTAAAATTTCAGGCACCTTTCCGCCACTCATCTTGCTCATTTTTACCCAGACTTCGACCGCTTCTTTTGGATCGTATCCAGCTCTTGCCATTAGCTCAGTACCGATGTGATCAGCCTCGGTCTCATGCGAGCGAGAAAACGGCAGAGATATGGTGTATTCGCTAGCTAAATTTAAAGCATTAGCTCCAAGATCGCCAAGGCCAGTAGCTGTAGCTATTGCAAAGATACCTATGCTTTTCATCTGATCAGCACTTGCTTGCTCTCTGCTGTGCTCCCTAAGAGCGTGTGCGATCTCGTGCCCCATGACTGCAGCTAGCTGTGCATCTGTTAAATTTAGCCTTTTTATGATGCCACTATAAACGACTATCCTGCCACCTGGCATACACCAAGCATTTAGCGTATCCTCGTTAATGACATTTACTTGCCACTTCCATTTTAGAGCATCATCTCTAAAAACACCAGTTTGAGCGATGAGTCTTTTAGCGATATCTTGAACTCTTTTTGTAAGGATCGGATCGACGTTTAGCTCGCCTTTACTTCTAGCAGCTGTTAGCGTCTTGACATAGGCTTGGGCTGAGCTTTGCTCCATAGCTTCTGATGAGACTAGCATAAATTGCTTACGATCAGCACCAACAACGCCTGCTTTTGTAACGCTTGAGCAGCCAGTGAAGAGCAAACTGGACACTAATAAAGTAAGTATAAAATTTTTCATTTTTATCCTTTTTGGACTAAAATTTCGCGTATTATAGCCTGAGTCGGATATGCATTGTTAAACGAGGGGATAAATTTAATTTTTGTGATATCAAAAATAGTAATTTGCTTTTTTGCAAATTTTAAAATCTTACTCACTCGCCTTAACAGACTGCTAAATTTAGGTCTCGTAGCTACTCGCCACTAAATTTAGAGCCGTGATATGCCAGCTCTAATTTTAAAATTTGCCTGACACTTGCCTGATGATAAAGTGTATTCAGTGTGCTGCTTGGTTTATGACCGCATAAATCAAAATTTAGATGCTATATCTTAAATTTAACCCTTACGCCTTATAGTTTATATTTCTCTCAAATTCTCTCAAACGTTTATTTACGGATCTTAACTCTGTTATCGTCGTCCAGTTGTCGATAAAGACGCTAAAACTCTCTCTAACTTGAGAAAAAGCGTTGCTAGCTTGTATAAGCACACCAAGCGTTATAACGCCGCTAAATAGACCATTTCCCATGATGACATAAGGTACGATGACAAGAATTTGTGAAAAAGAGATGAGCCAAAGGTTAAAGTAGCCGTAGTGCAAAAATAGTTTGTAATAATTTAACTTTACGCCTGTAAAAAGCTCTAGCATGACATTTGGCTGGCAAAATTTAGACTTATCATCTTCGCCGTAAACTAGCTCTTTTCTAAACGCCGCTTCTGCTTTTTGGTTGTTATACTCGATATGCGGGAGTTTAATGCCCACAAACCACGAAATAATTAAGCCACCGATGCTAATTATTAAAGCGATATAAA
Organism: Campylobacter concisus; assembly: GCF_003048575.1. NCBI lineage: Bacteria > Pseudomonadati > Campylobacterota > Epsilonproteobacteria > Campylobacterales > Campylobacteraceae > Campylobacter > Campylobacter concisus. The sequence continues at coordinate 228,232 of NZ_PIRZ01000004.1, forward strand.
CAAGCGAGCCTTCGATATCTTTGATATAAGGCAAACTCACGCTCTTACTTAGCTCCCAAAGTACTGGTATAAAGGCAATTAGCGTCATGATCGCCCTTAAAACCTGCACACCAAGGCTTTCCATTATTTTGGCAAAGCGGTAGACGTCTTCTTGGATACGCTGCGAACTGCCTTCGATGTCACTTTTGCAGTTTTGCCAAAATTTTAGATATCTAAACGTCATCGCCTCTCTCCAGCGAAAGACCCAGTGGCTAGCAAAAAACGAGATCACAGTGTAAGTCACGACGTAAGGCATAGCGATTTTTATAAAGTTAAAAATTTCTCGCCAAAACTCACTTACATCATGATCTTTTGAGTTTTGCACGATGTCGTAGAAATTTTTATACCACTCGTTTATACGGACATTTAGGTGCGTTTGATAGACAAGAAGCAAGATGATAAATATCGCTCCGCCATAAGCCCAGAGTGCCCATTTTTTATCTTTAAAAAATGATGAAAACATAAAGTGCCTTTTATAAATTTTGGCGAATTATAGCAAGCAATATTAAGCATTTATATAAAATTTAAATGTGAGCTATATCATTTTTCAAATTTTACGTAAAGGAAAATGATGAAAAAATTAGCATTTTTGGCTCTTGGCTTTTTTGCAACATTTGTATTTGCGGCTGATATGAAGGTCTATAAAAGCCCAACTTGTGGATGTTGTACTAGCTGGGGTGAGGCGATGCAGAAGGCTGGATTTAGCGAAGAGGTCATAAAAGTAGATGATATAGCAAAAGTTAAGAAAGAATTTAACGTGCCGCTAGAGCTTTCAAGCTGCCATACAGCAATCATCGATGGATATATCATAGAAGGTCATGTCCCAGCCGATGAGGTAAAGCGCCTACTAGAGCTTAAGCCAAAAGATGTAGTTGGTATCGCAGTACCTGGCATGCCGATGGAGAGCCAAGGTATGGAGCAAGGCAGTAAAGCTGAGCAATACGATGTTATTTTATTTAAAAAAGATGGCTCACAAGAAATTTTTGCCACTTACATCGGCACAAAAAAACTAAGATAACTTCAAAAATTTTTAAATTTAGCTCATTTTTGGCGAGCTAAATTTAAAAAGAAATTCCCTTACTTACGGCTATGATACAAAGTAAAAATGTTAGCGGAACGTAGATAAATTTGCCTACAAAATACCAGAAATTACCATAAGATTTATTTGCTCCAGAATTTATCTCGTCTAAAATTTCATCTTTTTTAATAATCCAGAACCAAGAAATAGCTCCGATTACCGCGCCGATTGGAATAATATAGATCGACACAAAGTCCATCCAAGGCCCCCAACTGCTAATAGGCTCCATAAATGCTCCTATGCCAAAGCAAACTGCACAAAGTAGCGTGAGTGTCCAAAATCTACTAAGGAGCGGAAATTTATGCATTAGTGACTCGGCGACTACTTCAAACATATTTTGAAGCGAGGTGATGCCACCAAAGATAACAGCTGTAAATAAAATAATGGCAAAAATTTGTCCGCCGATCATATTTTGTAAAATTTTAGGAAGCGTTACAAAAAGTAGTTTTGGACCTTCGGCTGGATCCATAGCATAGGCAAAGACTGCTGGGATCATAACAAGAGCGGCCACAAGAGCTGCGATAGTATCAAAAAAAGCCGTAGTTTTAGCACTTTCAACGATATCTTCATCTTTTGAAAGGTAAGCTCCATAAACTATCATGCCAGATCCTGTGATGGAGAGCGAGAAAAAGGCTTGACCCATCGCAGAAACCCATACCATCGGGTCCGCAAGCTTACTAAAGTCAGGGATAAAAAGGAATTTATACCCATCAAACGCATTTGGTAGCATTGCGACATTTATAGCCAGAATGCTAAACAATACGAAAAATAGTGGCATCATTATTTGATTTGTTTTTTCGATACTTTTTGCCCCAAAAAATAGTGTAAGAAGCGTGCCAACAACGATAATAAAATGATAAGGCAAGACTGAGTAATCTTGAAGTGCAAATGAGTTAAACCAAACGTTCGTATCAACGCTCATAAATGAGCCAGTAAGTGCCTGAGTAAGGGCTTTTAGCACGTAGGCGATGATGACTGCGTAGCCGATGGCTATACAAAGTGAACCAGCAAGTGGAAGCCAACCAATAATACTACCAAATACGCCTAATTTTCTACTTTGCCAAGCATATTTATATGATCCAAGCGTACCAGTTTTTGCACGTCTGCCAATCGCATACTCCGCACTTAGACCAACGTATGAAAAAAGAGCTATGAAAAAAACATAGATGAGTAAAAACGCTGCACCGCCATTTGTGCCAAGTTTATAAGGAAAGCCCCAGACATTTGCCATGCCAACTGCTGATCCAACACAGGCCAATATAAATGCCCAGCGCGATGAAAAATTCTTTTTGCTCATTGTAAAATCCATAAATTTAGTGATGAAAATAATGTTATCAAAATATGATTTAAGAACTTTTTATAAATCTTAAATTTAAGAAATGTTGTTACTTTTGGGCGTGGATAATTTGACCGCTAAATATAAATTCGCTATAATCAGGCAAAAATTTTTAACTCTTAAGGATCATAATTGAACCCCAGTAGCGATAATTCGCTTTTAATGGTAATACTTGCCATTGTATTCATTTTACTAAATGCCTTTTTTGTTTTATCAGAATTTTCTCTTGTTAAAGTTCGTAAGTCTAGACTTGAAGAACTTATCAAAGAAAAAAAACCAAACGCTCAGCTTGCCTTTGAGATGTCAAACAAGCTTGATACTTATCTTAGTGCTACTCAGCTTGGTATCACACTAAGCTCACTTGCTCTTGGTTGGATCGGTGAGCCAGCAGTTGCAAGACTTATAGAAGCACCGCTTAAAAATTTCTTCAACTTTAGTGATATCTTAGTTCATACGGTTGGTTTTGCGATCGCATTTACGCTTATTACGTTACTTCACGTTGTAATGGGTGAGCTTGTGCCAAAGTCAGTTGCTATCGCAAAGGCCGAGACTTCAGTGTTAAAAATCGCTCGTCCACTTCACTTTTTCTGGGTGCTATTTTCGCCTGTAATTAAGCTTTTTGATATTTTAGCGACCATTGGACTTAAAATTTTAGGTATCCAGCCAGCTAAAGAGAATGAGCTAGCTCACTCTGAAGAAGAGATAAAAATCATCGTTGGTGAGAGCTTAAAGGGCGGCGTGCTTGATAGCTTTGAGACTGAGATCATTAAAAATGCAGTTGATTTTAGTGACACAGTCGCAAAAGAGATCATGACGCCAAGGCGTGATATGATCTGTATAAATAAACAAAAGAGTTTTGAAGAGAATTTGCAAGTCGTATTTGAGTCAAAATACACTCGCTTTCCTTATATAGACGGCTCAAAAGATATTATTTTGGGCATGATACACATTAGAGATATTTTGCAGCTCCACTTTAGCAAAGATAAAGAGAAGAGTTTTGACTCAATTGTTCGTAAATTTGTCATAGTGCCTGAGAGCCTTTCTATTTCAAAAGTGCTTGTAATGATGAATAAAGAGCAAATTTCAGCTGCACTTGTAGTCGATGAGTATGGCGGTACAGCCGGACTTCTTACGATGGAAGATATCATGGAAGAGGTGCTTGGTGATTTTAATGACGAGCACGATGAAGTTGATCAGCACTATAAAAAGATAAATGACAATATTTATGAATTTCAAGGCAGATATGATCTAGAGAGCGTAGAAGAGGTTCTTGGTATAAGCTTTGATGAAGAGACAGATCAAGTAACGATCGGTGGATATGTCTTCAACTTAATCGGTCGTTTGCCAGTAGTTGGGGACAAGATCGAGGATGAAAACTGCTACTACGAAGTAAGAAAGATGGATGGAGCCAGTATCTCACGTGTAAAAGTTAGAAAAAAGATAAAAAATGAAGAGGAGAGCATTCAGTCTTAAATTTATATATTTATGGCTTAAATAAGCCATGTTATGTAAATTTCTATCAATATTGTGATGCTATAGACTCAATTTTACCATTGCTTATCTCATTAAATTTTTGTTTCAGACAAGTATTCTAGTTGTAGTCAAACAAAATAAACTCATATAAATTTTTTCGAGTAGATATACAGCAGTAAAATTTAATCTTAAATTTTAAATATAGTTAATATAATTAAAAATTGTTTTTTACGAGGAGTAAAGATGAGAATAATAAATGTAAAAGATATAAGAGAAGTCGTTGCCAAGCTTTGCAAACAGGCCTGTTATGTTGTGACGCCAGATTTAAAGGCTGCTTTTACAAAGGCTCAAAGTAATGAAAGCTCGTCACTAGGCAAAGACATTTTGGGCAAAATTTTACAAAATGCTAAGCTTGCGGAAGAGGGCGTTGCGCCTATCTGCCAAGACACCGGTATGACGGTTGTTTTCGTGCAGATCGGCCAAGATGTGCATATTGAGGGTGGATATATTGAAGATGCGATAAATGAGGGCATTGCGGAAGGCTACATTGAGGGCTACCTAAGAAAGTCAGTTGTTGCTGAGCCACTTTTTGAGAGAAAAAATACCACAAATAACACTCCAGCTGTCATCCACACTAGAATCGTGCCAGGAGATAAGCTAAAGATAAAAGTAGCTCCAAAAGGTTTTGGTAGTGAGAATAAATCAGTTTTAAAAATGCTTGTACCAGCTGATGGCATAGAAGGTGTAAAAAAAGTCTTTTTAGAGGCCGTAAAATACGCTGGACCAAATGCCTGTCCTCCATTAACAATAGGCGTTGGCATAGGCGGTACGATGGATAAGGCAGCACTTTTGGCAAAAGAAGCGGCGGTTCGTTCGGTCGATAGTAAAAATTCTGATCCAAGATATGCCAAATTAGAAGATGAGCTACTAGAGCTTGCTTGCAAAACTGGTGTTGGTCCTCAAGGACTTGGTGGTGACACCACTGCTGTTAAAGTAAATGTCGAGTGGTATCCAACCCACATAGCAGGTCTTCCTGTTGCTATAAACATCAACTGTCACGCTGCACGCCACGCAGATGCCGAGCTTTAAGGAGAGAAAATGTCAGAAGTAAAAAGAATAACAGCACCATTTGATAAAGAGGTGGTAAAAAGCCTAAAAGCAGGCGACAATGTCCTAATATCAGGCACTATCATAGCAGCTCGTGACGCTGCACATAAGGCACTTACTGAAACATTGGCACGCGGCGAAAAACTACCAGTTGAACTAAAGGGTGAGACTATCTACTACGTCGGACCAACTCCAGCTAAGCCAAATCAAGCTATCGGCGCAGCAGGCCCAACAACAAGTGGTAGAATGGATAAATACACCCCAACTATGATAAATGAAGTTGGTATAAATGGTATGATCGGTAAAGGCTACAGGAGTGACGCAGTAGTCGAAGCTATGAAAAAATCATGCTGTGTTTATATGGTTGCTATCGGTGGTATCGGAGCGCTCATTAGCCAAAGTATCAAAAAATATGAAGTGCTAGCTTATCCAGAACTAGGACCAGAGGCAGTTGCTAGGCTTACAGTTGAGGATTTCCCAGCAATAGTTGCCATTGACTGCGAGGGCAATAACTTCTACGAAGTTGGCCAAGCTCCTTACAAAAAGATATAAATTTATCCCGCTAGCAAGCTAGCTAGCGGACTTTAATAATATCCAAGACACATCGTTTCAGTTAATTTTATGCGTTTTTCAAATGGAGCAGGTGAGAAAAATTTACACTTTTCAATGTAAATTCTATAAGAATAGCTAAGATTAAAATCATCATAAAATTTCTTCAAGTCTATAAATTTGATGCCGCAAATCTCATGAAATTTAAAGAGCTCGTAGATCTTAGAGCCATTTTTTGCTACAAGATGAGAAGGAGCAAGCGAGGTAAAAGAACAAAATACGCCTGTTGGAATAAGGCCATTTAAAGGCGTACAGGTTTTTATAGTGTTTTGAAATTTGACTGGAATGCTATTTTTTCTAAGAAAAACTATTCTTGAGTTTTCAAATTTAGCACTTATGACGTTTTTCCAAAAAAGATAAGCATTTGATGAGATGCCAGCATTTTTAGCCAACTCAGCACCGAGCACATAATCATCTAAAAACTCATTTGGTGCGAGTATATTTTGCATCTTCATCCTTTTGAAATTTTGTCCATTATAGCTTTTAGAGACTAAAAATTTAGAAAATTTATAGTAGGATTTTAAAAAATTTCAAAAGGAGAAAATATGAAAAAACAAATCTCAACAAAAAATGCTCCACAAGCGATTGGGCCATATTCTCAAGCTATTAGCTCAAATGGATTTTTATTTATCTCAGGTCAGCTTGGTGTCACACCAGCGGGTGAGTTTGCAAGTAGTAGCGTAGAAGCTCAAGCTGAGCAATCTCTTGAAAATTTAAAAAATATCTTGGCTGAGGCAGGGCTTACTTTTGATAATGCTGTAAAGACCACAATATTTCTAGCAGATATGGGAGATTTTGCTAAAGTAAATACTGTGTATGCTAAATTTTTTAAAGAGCCTTATCCTACTAGAAGTACAGTAGCCGTTAAGACTTTGCCAAAAGATGCACTTGTGGAAATAGAGCTTATCGCGGCTTATTAATAGATATTGTGTAAAATTTATATAATCTAATGTTTAATATAATGGAGAGCAAAAACTCTCCAAATTTATATTTCAAAAACTAAACCCTTAAACCTATAATAAAAATACATACTTTAAAATTTTTAAGCGCCTAACAATTTTTTCTAAAATTCCCTAAATATTTCAACTATCTTTAAGTATTGCTCGTATATAATTCCAGCTCACGAAACGAGAAACCACCTTTAACTTCATTGGTTAATAAAGCCTTTTCTTTTTATCGTTGTTCTTTTAACTTACAATTGTTAAACTATTAGTCAATCTTTGAAATCTAAACAAGTGATCGATTGAGCCAGTCTATTATTTTATAATTTATAATAGATTAGACAAATTAATAAATAAAACTAAAAGT